>NZ_JARVRU010000068.1:0-11284 GCF_030209535.1 Lysinibacillus sp. fls2-241-R2A-57 | reverse complement strand
TCAGATCCTTCTAATTTAATCAAGGTGGATAAAAATGGTTAATCAACACACCTGAAAGGTTATCTTTTCTAATCAACATTGCTCCACTTATTTCAACAATTCAATTTTTCATATAATAAAAGCCCTTCAATCGATCCATCGCTTCTTCCAGTCTATCCGTACGTTTGAAAATGCACTTGTCAATAAAGGAATTTTTTTGTTATTTTAGTGTTAGTTATCCAACTAACTAATAACGAAGGAAGTGTACATGAATGGCAAAACCTACTGGTATCGAAAAGTCGGATTTGTTAACTGCTGCCAAGCAAAGTTTAGTTGACAAAGGAATTGAAAAATTTACATTAAAGGCTGTTGCCGAGCAAGCTGGTGTGACACAGGGAACCATTTATTATCATTTCAAAACAAAGGAACATATCATTCTAGAAATTATTCAAGACATCTGTGAAAATTCTTGGAATGAAATTTTGGCAATCGATCAACAGATGATTCAATCTGCGCTTATTTCTGCAAAGAGTCGTTATGATAATGATGCCTTTTACCATAAATTATTTTTTACCTTAATCGTCTTTGGCTTCACGAATCCGTCAATTAGACAGCAGATTGGACAAATTTTAACAACCGAAAATGAACATTTAAGTGACGGTTTAAAAAAATTATGGGATACATCGCCAATTGATGGCGTGTCGATGGATACTTGGAGTATTTTTTTTAACGCCCTTATTGATGGTCTAGCTATACAAGTGATGATGCGAGATGACTTCGACATAGATGCACTCTATCAACAATTAGAAAAAATTCTACAGACATTGTATCGTCTAGGAAAATAATTTGAGGAGGAACCACTATGCGATTCTTTTTATGTTGGGGGTTTGGGATTTGGCTTATAGCAAGTGCTGTATTTCGATTAATGGGACAGTACTTTTTTATCTTTGAGAAACCTTTCCTCATGATAGGTGCTTACATTTTGGCTATTCCGCTCATTTGGCTAGTAACTGTCCCAATCTATTCTCTAAAAAAGAAATCGGGCTCAAAACAACTACAAGCAGCAATTTGCATCGCATTACCAGGAATGCTCATCGATGCAGTCGTATTATTATTTTTTGATACTATTTTTACGAATTTACCAGCTGACTTAGATCGCTATTTTGCTTCATGGCTGCTATGGGCCTATTCCCTCATCCTTCTAACTGGTTTCATTAAAACTTCATTTCGGACAAATCACTAGAATTTGAAGGATTTAACATTTTCATTCTAGAAATAAGTATAGAATCATTAATTTAAGGGGGAGTAAAAAATGATTATTGGCTTACACCATGTTCAAATAACTATTCCAAAAGGTCAGGAAGATCAGGGCAAACATTTTTATTGTACGACGTTAGGGTTAAAAGAGATTGAAAAACCAGATTCTCTAAAAGGTCGAGGTGGATTTTGGTTACAGGTCGGCAATAAAGAGGTACATGTAGGAACAGAGGATGACTTTGATAGACTAACGACAAAAGCTCATATTGCCTATCAAGTTGAAAATATAGATTATTGGAAAAAAGTATTAGCTGAACATCATATAGAAATATTAGACTCAGTTCCTATTCCTCATTTTGAACGCTTTGAATTTAGAGATCCATTTGGTAATAGAGTTGAGATGATTCAAGAAATTTAAAAGAGTCCTCATTGTACTGCCTCGAAAATGTTAGTGATTTCTCTAGCATTTTCGAGGCAGTTGATCCTCAATCTACACATAATACATCCTACTGAAACATTTGTAATGAAACTGTAAATTCCCGCGATGAAGCCTTTTATATCAAGTGTTTAAAGCCTATTCCAATTAAGCGTGGTAACATTTACCTCGAAGAAGCCCTACTTTTTCATGCTACGATTAATTCCAAGGCAAGCCAAAACAGGATTTAATCCTAACAATAGCTTCAGGAGGTAATTGACAACATGAATAAACGATTTTTAACAACAACATTAGCATTGACGATAGGTTTTAGCACATTGGGAATGGTACAACCAGCTGTCCATCCAATAGAAGTAGAGGCAGCAACAACAAATGCTCAAAATAACGCACAGGCTGTTGCTGCGAAAGCGGATCAATTAATTCAAACTGGAAAAAGCTTAATTGGTAAGGCGACATACAGTAATACTCAATACAAGCCTACATATCCATATAAGTTTTCTTGCGCTTCATTTTTAATGTACATTTTCGAGAAGAACGGTGTTGATCTTGGGACTTATAATGAAGATTATATGATGCAGCAAGGGACATACGTAGCGAGAAATCAATTACAAAAAGGTGATTTACTATTCTTTAAGAGTAAAAAGACAGGGACAGATCCTGATCATGTGGGTATGTATATTGGCGACAATAAAATGATTCACATGGCTGATTCTAAGCAAAACATTGTTATTTCTGATTTAAACAGTAAACCTTATTACAAAGATAGTTATGTAACTGCCCGCAGAGTATTACCTACTTTACTTTCAGCTAATCCTGCAACGAAAGGTGATAAAATTGTTGAAAACGCCTTTAATTATAAAAATAAAGTAACCATTAGCTCAACGAATAACGAATCAAATCTACGCTTTACAGCACCAGGATTCGTAGACTTTATCTATCGTAAGAGTGGAATTAAACTTGGTACAACCAATTTAAAAGAACTAATGAACGTTGGCACAACGGTTTCAAGTACCAATTTAAAAAAGGGCGATTTGGTGTTCTTTAATAGTGTGAAAGGCTCTAAAACTCCATCATCCGTAGCTATCTATGCAGGAGATTCTCGTCTCATCATTCCGAATTCTGATGGTGTTACTACGAGAGTACTAATGGTTGACTATTATAAACAGCATTATATTACAGCCAAACGTGTGTTTTAAGCAAGTTCAACTCTGCTTTCTACCAATAAAATCATTTCTAATGCCTTAAATTTGTATCTACATGGACCGAAATGTTTAATAGTATAAATGAGAAAAGAAGTATTCCTCTATTTTGAGGATACTTCTTTTTCATGTTGTTGAAAAATTATTATGGCAATTAAATTAAGGTGTCCTATTAAATAAAGTGTGTCTCTTCGGTAAAACGTCGGGTTGATTTCCGTTCCGACTGAGCGCTTTCCTGCGGGCGTCCAACCTCCACTCCAATTAACCGCTTCACATAGCATGTGGCATGTCACTCTTATATATAGTGATAAAAACGAAACTTCAGCAACAATTGTTTTCTGCACGAAAGCGAAGCGACAGCAACAATTGTTTTCTGCGCGAAAATGGAGTGGTAGCCGCAACAAAAGCTCAGGAAGAGGCTAGATGCTCCAAAATGCCGAGAGCATCATGAATCAGTAATAAAATGCCAAGAATCGCGCCCTTAAGAAAGTGAATAGCTTGGAACGGAAATCTCCATCATTTAAAGTGCCACAACATTCACAAAGTTTCCCGTGAGCCTATTGTTTTTCAACCCTATGAAAAGGCTGAGACTTAGGTAAATTTTTAAAGCCAAATGAAAAAATTTCACATCAGAAAAGCGCAAGAAATCAACGTTTCTAAAATTGATTTCTCGCGCTTTTTAAGGTTTTAACCAGTTATGTCCCAGTCTCTTTTTTCTAGCTTATTATTTATTTTTTAACTGATTCGCAAATTCAATCATGGATTTACTAGACATGGGACCTTTAATAAGGACAATTGTATCACTATCAAGCTTAGGCTTAAGTACATCTAAAACTCCTGTCACGTTAGTAAACTTATGAACCTCTGCCTTTGTTCCTTCCTTCAACGCTTGATTCGCAATATTTTCTGCTCTTTTGCCAACCGTAATAAGCGTATCAACATTTCTGGCCGAGACCATTGTGCCAATCTCTCGATGATATTTTTCTTCGAATCTACCTAATCGCTTAATGTCACCTAAAATAAGAATTACTTTTTTCCCTTTACCTATCGAATCTAATACCTTTAAAGCTGCTTCAACAGAAGTCGGGTTATTTGTCCATGTATCATCTACAATAGTACAATTCCCAATACCAGTTGAAAACTCTAGGTGTCTTGCCATCGTTTTGAACGTTTTTAAATGCGAAATAGCGCAGGCAATTGACAGTCCCATTTCCTTTACGGCAGCTATAGCCGCTAATGCATTATATACTTGGTGTTCTCCGTATCCTGGAACGAATAAATTGTACTTTTCATTGGACACGTTTAGTACAAATTTCATGCCATCTTTTGTAAATTGAATGTTAGTCGCTTGATAATCTGACTTTTCGTGTACGCCAAAGGTAATAATCTTCCCTGTAAATTTATGCAAGGGGATTTTTTTAATGTTCTCATCATCACCATTAATGATTAACGTGCCACCTTTTCTGATTCCTTCTAAAATTTCTGCCTTTGCTTTTATATAGCCGTCAAGATTATTACATCCATCTAAATGATGGACACCTATATTCGTAATAATACCAATCGTAGGCTGATAGATCATACATTGGTGTTTTATATTCCCTACATTTCCCAAACCCAATTCGAAGATAGCTGCTTTTGTTTTCTGATCGATCCCAGTCAAGTACGGTAAAGATTGCCGTGGCTCATTTTTACTGCTCACAGATGCTTGAACATTCCATTCCTTACTAGCTATGTGTTTAATCATTTCTTTCGTTGTCGTTTTACCACACGTTCCTGTTAAAGCAACCACTGGTATTTGAAATAGATTTCTGTAATATTCAATGAATTTCCAATAGGTCTGCACAATACTCTTAACGCGAATAACGGTCGTATTCTTCAGCGATTTTTTCAATTCTTCTGATGATTTATCCGAAATGACTAGAGATGGGCCCTTTCGATCTATCTCTTGCCAGTTGATTGTATCATTTTTACTAACAAACATAAGTGTATGATTTTGTGTCAGTTCATGTCGGTTATAATAAATTGCATGTTTTACAGACCAGAGTTCAGAGCCGCTTATTAATTCTCCATGCAATATTTTTCTTATATCGCTAACACTTATATGTTGCAAGTTAACTACGCCCCCTTTCTATAAAGTATATTTCTGTATAAATGAGCTAATATATGACCATGCTTCTACATTTCTTAGCAATTGGCTATTTGCATGCTCAATCTAATAAATGATGAAAAATAACATTTATTTAGGTGATAAGAAGAATCTAATCAGAAGTAGATGATTTTTTTATTTTTAAATCATCTGCCAACTTCGAAACTTCCCTACTGTACATATCTCCTTTAATGAAAAGAATAGTGTTTTCATCTACAATTTCATCTAACAATTTATAGACGCGCGTACTATTTTTAAAGATATAAACAGGTGAAGTAAGTCCTGCCTCAATGGCATGAACCGCCATAATGCTTGCATGTTCCCCTATCGTAATGAGTACATCGACCCCAATTTGACTGATTAATTCTCCTGCTTGCTCGTGAATAATATATCCCCAAGACCCTAAATCTGTAATCGTTCCAAGAATGGCAATCTTTTTCTTGCCTTCTCCGAGAGCATTCAAAACCTTTAATCCTGCCTCCAAAGAAGTTGTCGTAATATTCCATGTATCATCTATTAATACGGAATTATTAATGCCCTTAAATACTTGAAGTTGCTTATTCAATTTTTTGAATGATGGCAGTCTTTTTGCTGCCAACGAAATCGGCAAATCCATTTCATAAATAGCTGCAATAGCAGCAAGGGCATTATATACTTGATGCTCGCCAAAACCTGGTACAAAGATTTCATAGAGTTTCTTCTTGTGATGGACGTTGAACAGCATACCATTATTGTGGTAGCGGATATTACTTGCTCGAAAATCACAAGATTCATGCTTACCTACTTTAATGATGCGTCCTTTAAACTTCGATAAATCTATTTTATTTATGTTGATATCCTCAGCATTAAGGATTAATGAGCCTGTAGGACTAATAATGTCCAACATTTCACCCTTTGCTTGGATATACCCCTCTAAAGTTTTGCAATAATTTAAATGATGTGCTCCTATATTTGTAATAATCCCAATAGTAGGCTTGAAGTATTCCCCTGCATTTCGGACGTCCCCCGGTGAACCAACAGCAGTTTCAAAAACAGCTGCGTCGGTATCATCATCAATATTCAGTAAATATTGCAAAGAAGCGGTTCTAGAATTACTACTAAGTGGCGTGGATACTACATTTTTTTCATTAGAAAGTATATGTTTGATCATTTCCTTTGTCGTCGATTTACCAGAAGTACCAGTAATGGCTACGATAGGGATATCAAATTGATTGCGATAATAATTTACGAATTTCCAATATGCCTCATCTATATTATTTACTTTAATGATGGTTATTTGCTCAGGTATTACATATTGACTGTATAGTCTATCGGTTACAAGGACTATAGGATAAAATGGCTCTAAGTCTTTCCAGTTGACAATACGCTTACTCATAAAAAGTAAGGTATTTGGTCTTTTCACTTGCTTCAGTCGATAAGCTCCATGTTGAATTAACACTTCCTTCGACCCTTGCACTAATCGGCCTGCAGTAATGACTGTTAAATCCTGCACCGTAAGAGGCTTCATATTATTTTTCCCTCCCTTCCACTCTAGTATATGTAACTTATTAAAAGTTGCTTGGATGTACACGAGATACTTAACTAGAGGAAACCTATTTCTTCGCATATATATATAGTTGATTACACATCTAAGTAACAATAGAAGGAGTGATATACCTGAAAACGATTATATTTATCGGCACTAACAAATCTGGGTCAAGTCGCGAAGCAACAAAAGCAGCAGAAAAATTAGGTTATTTTACTGTACTTTTTACTAACAACAAAAAGCAATTACAGCAGAGAAAAGCCTACCCAGATATTCATCAAATGGTTCTTATTGATACTTCGAATATAGAAAACATGAAAGTTGAGATTCATAATTTAATTAAATTCGGATTAGAAATAAAATCTATTGTTAGTTTTGTCGACCCTTTTGTCCATATTGCCTCAATTTTATGTGATGAATTTTGTGATAACTATACATCTTCAACAGCTATTGAAATGATGGAGGATAAAGAGAAAACTAGAAATTTTTTAAAGAATCAGCCTTATTCGCCTAAGTTTTTTCTTCTCAAGCCAAGTGAGGCCGTCTCTAATAACTTTGAATTCCCACTTATTGTGAAATCTCCAAAATCAACAGGCTCTAAAGATGTTTTGTTAGCAAACGACTCAAGTGAACTGAACAAACACCTGAGCTATCTACGAAGTAAAAATCCTCGTGAAACACTTATGATTGAAGAATATATCGAAGGTCCGCAATATTTAGTAGAAGCACTTGTCTATAAACGTCAAGCTAATATCATCGGTATTATCGAACAAGAAATTACTCAAGGTAAACGTTTTATCATTACTGGATACGGTGTTCTCGTTAAAGCTCCAAAAGAAATTCAAAGTGGTCTTGAGGAAGTTCTCAAATCTATTGTAAAAGAGTTTAACATCGAAAATGGTGCTTTGCATTTAGAGCTTCGTTTAACAAAGAACGGCTGGAAGCTTATCGAGATTAATCCTCGAATTTCAGGGGGGGCAATGAATACTATGCTTCACGCTGCTTTTGGATTTAGTTTAGTGGAAGAAACGCTTAAACTATTCTTAGGTGAACAGCCCGATATCAAACCAAAGCATAGAAAGTTTGTTTATACAAAATACATCATTGTAGAAAGTAAGGGTATTTTAGAAAAAGTTCTTGGAAGAAATAGAGCAACGAATTCACCAGGAGTTGTGGATGTATATGTGAAGCCAAAAAGAGGGACATTATTGACCCCTCCTTTATCGATGGGACATCGTTATGCATATGTAATTGCGGAAGGCGCAACATTAGCTGAAGCAAAAAATAAAGCCATAGAAGCCGCAAAAGAAATAAAATTCATTCTCAAAGCATCTTAGAATTAAAGTACTTTCTGAAAATGCTCTCATACAATGATTTATTTAACTAAAAAAATATCCCGAGTAATTGCTTCCTTCAAAGGGCAATTACTCGGGCTTTTTTATTTATTCTTGATATTTTTGATCTAAAAATTTAACCGTATCAAACATATTCGTTTTACTAGCACCCTTTACTAAAATGGTGTCGTTAGGTTTTATGACTTTCTCCAAGAGGGCATGCAATTTTTCCTTATCTAGGAAATGATAAATTTTAGAAGGATCCATCCCTTTTGCCTTCGCTGCCGCTCCCATTTCCTCCGTTCTAAAGCCATAAGTAATGAATAAATCTATGTCTTGCTCATAAATGAATTCGCCTAATTTACGATATTCCTCTTCTCTCAAATCCCCTAATTCTCGCATTTGTCCAATAATAGCAATTTTACGTTTCTTCGCTATATTTGAAAGAACGTCAATAGCGGCACGTACGCCCTGCGGATGTGAGTGAACAGTATCATCAATGATCGTAATGTCATCACGACAGTTATAAATAGTTAATCTTCTAGGTGGTTTTTTGAAATTCAATCCTGCTTTAATATCTTCTGGACTAAACCCTAAATAATCTGCTACCGCAATGGCATTTAGCGCATTATAAACATGATGTTCTCCTAAAATTGGGATATACATGGCAATTTCCTGTCCTTGTAGCTTTATTTTAAAGGTCATACCGATGTCTTTATACTGGATATCATAAGCATTATAGTCAGCTGTACCATGAATACCAACTGTTAAGATTTCCCCTTTAAACTGCCGTTTCTCTAAATATTTCGAATTCTCATCATCCTTATTCAGGATTAATAAACCGTTTTGGTCCATTCCATGGATTAATTCCGACTTTGCCTTGGCCACACCTTTAATATCTCCGTCAAAGTTGCCCACATGAGCTAAACCGATATTTGTAATAATACTAATATTTGGTTGGATAATGCTACAGTGATTTGTTATGATGCCTGGGTAAGCCATCCCGTACTCAAGCACAACAGCCTCATGCGAATCATTAATTTCTTCTTTATGTTTTTTCGTATGCTCTGTTGTATTCCAATAATCTTTTGACTCAAAGATATTCCATTTTTTCGATAAAATAGAGGCAAGGAATGCTTTTGATGTCGTTTTTCCAGCACTTCCGGTAATCGCAATAATCGGTAAAGCCTTTTCTCCAGCTATATCTTTATTTTTCTTCCGTTGCGTAATTTCCCTTTTAACCTCAACTATTTCTTGATACTCCTCTTGTTGTGTAATCTCCATTTTAACTTCGGCTATATCCTTATTTTTCTTATGTTGCCTAATCTCCCTTTTAATTTGTTTCTGGTTCTTAGCGAGGTACATTGCATACCTTATAGTATTAATGACCACATCTAATTCTAAATAAAAAGCAGGAGGACAACCTGGTCGCCAGTTCACTTCATACATCCAAATTTTTCTTTGCTCATCTAAGCCTATATCAATGCCAATTTCATCAATAACTTCGCCAAATTGCACTATCTGAATTTCATCTAAATGTCGAGCCAGTGACAAGGAAAAATGCTCTAACATACGCCGAATATCATAGGCTTCGTCTTTAAATTCCTGCTCTAGAAAAGGATCTAAATAATTAGTAAAGCCACCATTGTTAATATTCGGTATAATCGAGCCATTTGGTGCAATTCGTGGATAAATTGTCGTTATAACCCATTTACCTTCACCGTCTTTTTGAACGTGAAGACGAAAATCATATATTTGACCCGATTTTGTTATGGATTGGATAAAAGGCTGCACGATAAAGGTGCCTGTAGTAAGTTGCCCTCTAATTAATTCATCTAGCTGTAACTTTGAACAAACAGTAGTTTCCCTATCCTTCCTTACCTCAAAGTTAGTTCTCCCTACTTTCGAAATAAAATAAATCCCTTTTCCTTTCCGGCCATCTATCGGTTTAAATACGACTTTTTTATAATAAGCCATAAAATTATGGAGTATATCAACATTTTCCACAATCTCAGATGGGATTAAATATTTTTCAAACTCCTTAGCTTCCTCAAGACGCTTCATCACATTCCATTTATTACCTATAGAGTAAGTTGTAAAAGGGATTTCCTTTTTCAATTTATCAATAATGTCCTTTGATACCGATAATTTTTCGGGACTTCCCGCATTGTATATGACATCTGGGAAGGGCATCATTTTATCATGCCAATCACCATTCTCATATACCTTTCCTCTAATGGAGCGTTTATCAAAGTTAACGCTTTTTGGTGTAAAATAAAAAAATTGAGCTCCCTCTGCTTTTGCGACAGCCGCATATGCATATGACTTAATAACTGTTCTAGGATCTAAACGATGATGTAACATTCCAATAATTGTCATGCCATGTATCTCTTCCTTTCATCTAATTCTCTCTCTAATAAATTCAGCTAATGTAACGTGCATATAGACATATGCTCTAATTTTTATGTTATTTTAGTAACATGTATGTTAATTAACCATCTTTATCTATTTTAAAAGACACTGATCTCTGCTGCGGGCAAGTATCGGTTAAAAATGGGCATACACTAGCAAACTATCAACAAAAAAATCCCTTTATCGATCAATAGTGAACACGCCTCTTTTAGGTACTTAAAATTTCATTCACCATTTTGGCTCAATGATTAATTTCCCTTTTAACATTTCAGGCTTTAATAACTGAATCGCATATATACCACTTAATTCAATAGATTTTTCCGTAGATGTTTTTTCTAACCTCACAACATCTGCAATCAAATTCGTATCCCGGTCTTCATAATCAAAGGCACGTAAAAGCGAAATAGTTCCACGGCAACGCTCCCTATCAATAGCCTCTATACGAAAAAACTCTGTTTCAAACTGCTTTACTGTATCCAATAATTTTAAATGAGTACCGTTGTGTGTTACTAAAAAGAAGGGTATCGTATCACTTCCCACTATTTTCACAAGCAGCTGTCCAAAGTATTTAGAATGAAAATCTTTCATCATATCCTGGAGTGCTTTTATGTCGTAGAGTGCATCGCATAAAAAATGGTTTCTTTTGTTGTCATTATTCAATTCCCCCAGCCCCTCCCCGGTCTTAATGAGCCATCTGTCATCAATGAATCCATTACAAAAATATTTAATACCTTCTCGTTATAATATGTAGAGCTTAGGAATATGACGACTTTTTTCGTGAGAGAAACATCAAAAATGGGGAAATTAAATAAACCTAAATAAAGAGGAATTTAGGATGATAACAATTGAAGGCATTTCTGATGGAATAAATCCGTTTTTTAAGAAAGCAAATATGAGTAACTCATCCAATCTTTCATTAAATTTTTATTAAAAAAGGGTTCTAATCGAGTAGGAGGGAGTGATTAACTCCCGACCTCTCACACCACCGTACGTACG
>NZ_JARVRU010000109.1:0-11295 GCF_030209535.1 Lysinibacillus sp. fls2-241-R2A-57 | reverse complement strand
TTATTATACTTTATAAACTCCCAATTCTCTGTGTCCATTATTTAGACTAACATCATCCTCTACAACGTTAAGGCAGAGTCGAATGTAGTACCAATGTATGTTTTTAGTAGACTTCAAGGAAATGCCACTTTAGAAGCTGAACAAAATATAAAAATATTACCAAAAGGAAAGTATTTAACGATAGCTTATAGTAGAGAAAATGAAGATGAGCGTAGAAATAAAATAATTAAATATGTAAAAGAGCATAATTTAAAGGTAAAAAGCTTCATGGAAGTGGAGTTATATAACGATTTCTTTAATACAGAATCTTATAGTTGTCAAATTCAAATATGTATAGAAAATAATGACACAGTATAGAAAAATTATTTCTCGGAATTTAATAATGGCTCATCACCAAAAGTTGGTGATGAGCCATTATTATGCTAGAAGACCGCCATCAATCACATATTGACTTCCCGTAATATAGGAGGACGCATCTGAGGCTAAAAATAACACGAGATTAGCTATTTCTTCTGGCTTCGCATAACGTTTCATTGGGACATTCTCCATTGTCTTTGCTCTTAATTGCTGTGCTTGTCCAGATGCTTTACCTTCTTCAATGGCAAGCATCATACGTGTATCTACATAGCCAGGACAAATAGCGTTTACACGAACTCCAGCATCTACAACTTCTAATGCTGCTGATTTTGATAAGCTGATAACTGCATGTTTGGATGCTGAATATGGTGCAAGTCCTCTAGCACCTCGAAGCCCTGTAATAGACGCTGAATTGATCACACTGCCATATCCTTGTTCCACCATCAGCGCCAACACATGTTTTAAGCCAAAGAAAACACCTTTAATATTTACATTTAGCACTTTCTCTAAATCTTCAGCAGTTGTTTCGATAATAGAAGCGTCTTTTCCTTCTATGCCTGCATTATTAAAAAATACATCAATTTTTCCGAATTTAGCTTTTGTATTTTGCACAAAATTTTCTACTTGCTGTTCGTTTGTAACATCTGCTTCTTGGATTAAATAATCTTCTAGCTGCAATTCATCGACAAGTGCATCTAACGCTTTCTTATCCAAATCAACCAATACTAGCTTTGCTCCGTGAGAAGCGAATAGTTTAGCAGTTTCTTTACCAATACCTCCAGCTGCACCTGTAACCAACACAACTTTTTCTGTAAATTCCATATCCCCACTCCTCGTATCTTGCAAATTTTTAATTTACAGCTTCTTGCACGTCTGCTTTTTTTCGATCTGGATGTACTAAAGCAATAAACAAGATAGCTACAATAAAAATAATTCCTGCAACCATTAAAAATGAATAGTTAAATCCTTGTGCTAAATGGTCTTTCCCAACCATTTCAATAATAAAACCTGTTAAAATTGGGCTTATTGCCGCAGCTACATTTTGGAAGGCCACGATAATACCTGATAAAGTTGAAGTACGTTCTGGCAGTTGATGACTCATGATAATATGTGATGTTGAAAGTATAAGGTATCCTAAGCCATACGCTAAACTAATTGCAATAACCGACCATATTGGAGTATGAATAAAATAAAGTGAAGCGAAGAATAAAGAACCTACTAACATTCCAGCCCCAGTTACACCAACACGTGCTCTCCGAATACTCTTAGTTTTCTTAAACACTTTGTCAGAAATCCATGCCATTAAGAAAGCGATAAATACAGATGATCCACCAATCATCAACGTAGAGTATGCCATATTCATTTCAGACAATTTAACAACTTGTGTAAAGTATAAAGGCATCCAAATTTGCATCCAACTAGATAAACAGAAATAACCAAACGTTGCAAAGAGTGTAAATAAGCATGTTCTAGACAATAATACTGGGTATAATTCTGCCCACGTCACTTTGTTTTTTGGTGTTTCTACTACTTCTACTTCTTCATAAAGTGTTGGACTCTTTTTAGGCACAACAAACACCCATACAATAAGTAATACGAGACTAGCTACCCCCATCATGGCAAATGTATGTCTCCAACCAAATGCTTGAATTAAAAACACAACTATTGGTGCAACAGCATAAGCTCCAATTGTTGCACCTGATGTAAAAATAGTCGTAACCCTCGCTCGCATTTCAGTTGGAAAATAAGAGAATAATAGACGTAAAGAGGCAGGTGCATAGCCGCCTTCAGCCATACCAAGTAAAATGCGATACAACAGAAGTGTAGAAAATCCAACAATCACATAGCCTCCAAATTGAAGCACAGACCATACTAATAGCATAATAGTAATCATTTTTTTAGAGCCGAATTTATCTGTCAGTGCACCAATTACAATGGCAGCAATAGGAAAAATCCAAAAAAAGCTACTGCCAATGATGCCCCATTGCGCATAGGACAATCCTAATTCATCCATTATGGGTACCGAGGCCAGACCAACTACACTCTTATCAGCAAAGTTAATTAAAAACCCCAAAAACAGAATACCGAGTACAATCCACCGCATAAGCACTCCTCCTACATGGTTAGTAAAAACTTTGTGTCACGGAAAAAAAGGTGGTAATTCCACTTTTTAATTTCGTGGAATAAATTTATATAAAGCTATTATTTTGAAATTTGGGCTCTTCACCAAAATATGTACTTGACTGCACATTCCGCTACGGGAGGACGTGACCTCCCACAAAAGAATGTGCTTTTCAACCTACTTTCAAGAACAGATTTTAGTAGTAATCCTAAATTTGCACAGAAATCATCTTGATATCTAAATAATCCTCTAAGCCGTACTTGCCACCTTCTCGGCCCATTCCACTTTCTTTTACACCACCAAATGGTGCCTGAACTGCGAATGGTAATGCATCATTCACCCCAACCATCCCATAGTCCAATTGTTCAGAAACCCTATAGTTGCGGGATAAATCCGTAGTATAAAAATACGAAGCTAATCCATATTCAATATCGTTTGCTCGTTGAATTACTTCTTCCTCTGTTTGGAATTTAATCAATGGAATAACAGGCCCAAATGTCTCTTCTTTTACGATTAGCATGTCATCTGTAACATTAGCTAAAACTGTTGGATCATAAAAATATCCTTGAGCATACTGACCATCCGATAATTTTCTTCCGCCATTTAAAATGCTAGCACCTAACCCCACCGCATTTTCAACTTGTTCGTGAACTTTTTCAAGTGCTTCCGCATTGATTAAAGGTCCCATGTCATTTCCTTCATCTAATCCGTTACCAACCTGAATATTTCGAACTCTTTTATTTAACTTTTCCGAAAATTCATCATAAATTTTTTCTTGTACATAAATCCGATTTGGACAAACACATTGTTGGCCATTAGAACCGAATTTACTTTTTATCAGTCCATCAACCGCTAATTCAAGATCTGCATCATCAAAAATGATAAACGGAGCGTGTCCACCTAACTCCATCGATACACGTTTTACCGTTTCTGCGGATTGGCCAATTAACACTTTTCCTACTTCTGTAGATCCTGTAAATGAAATTTTTTTAACGGCTTTACTTTTCATCAATGTATTTGCAATAGGGCCGGAACTACCCATCACTAAATTCGCTACCCCTTCAGGAAGGTCAATTTCATCAAAGATTTTAAAAAGTGCAATAGACGATAACGGCGCTTCTTTAGACGGTTTCAAAACAATCGTGCAGCCCGTTGCTAAAGCAGGTCCCAGTTTTCTCGCAGCCATCGACAACGGAAAATTCCAAGGTGTAATCGCTCCAACTACCCCTACAGGTTGCTTAATTACTTGAATACGTTTATTAGCGGCTGATGCAGGAACAATATCACCATAAATTCTACGAGCCTCTTCGGCATACCATTGAAAGAAAGCTATACTTGAAGCAACCTCTTGCCTCGCATGATGAATGGTTTTCCCCATTTCTTTCGTAATGATTTGAGCAAATGCTTCTCTTTGTTCTTTGAGCTTTTCGACTATTTTCCATAAATATGAGCTTCGTTGCTCTGCGGCAAGTGAAGACCATTCTTTAAAGGCCTTTTCTGCTGCCTTAATTGCGTCCTCTGTTTCTTTTTCACCTACAAAATATACCGAATCCACTTTTTCTCCAGTTGCTGGATTATGAACATCAAACAACGTATCTGTCGTAATCCACTTCCCATTAATATACATAGCTAACACATCCTCTGCTCATAATAGACGTCATAAAAAACGTACACCATTTTACGAAAGTGGTATCTTTTCTGTTTTGAGAGTTAGGTTAAAACTCTCGTAGTTTTTAGCAGCTACTTCATCACAAATTTTGCGATATTCACCTACACCGCCTACATAAATGAGGAATCCTCGAGATTTCCCTTCTATATTTGCTCCTGTGTACCATGAGTCTACTTTTGTCATAAGCGTTTTTTGCGCTAACTCAAAGCAATGCTTACTCCAAGCTTCTTCCGCTTCCACTTTCGCTTCAATCGTTTCAATCCCTTGCTCACGCATATGCTCCATGCAATCACCAATCCACTCTACATGTTGCTCAATTGATATAGGCACATTGGAAAGTACGGATGGGCTTTCAGGTCCAGTAATCATAAACATATTCGGGAATCCTGCAGTTGTAAGCCCTAAATAAGTTCTTGTTTGAGTACCATCTTCCCATTTTTCTTTCAGTGATACACCGTTTTTACCACGAATATCAATTTTAAATAACGGACCTGTCATTGCATCATAACCTGTCGCAAAAACAAGAATATCTAATTCATGTTCCTGCTCAGAAGTTTTTAAGCCTTTTGGTGTCACTTCTACAATTGGAGAAGATTTCACATCAATTAGAGTGACATTCTCACGATTAAATGTTTCATAATAATTTGTATCCAGTACTGGTCGTTTAGCCGAGTAGTAATAACTTGGTTGTAATTTTTCAGCTACTTTTGGATCTTTCACTGTTTCAGCAATTTTTAAGCGAATAAATTCACTTGCTGTTTCATTGGCAGCCTCATCGACTAAAAGATCATTATACGTTTGACTAAACCCTAAGCCACCTCGTTCCCAAATCTTTTCATATTCTTCATTACGTTGTTCCGGTGAATCTTCAAGAGCGGAACGATCATTCACAATCGTATGAAGATATCCCATTTTAGACCAGCGAATTTTTTGACGAATGTCAGCGTAGTTTTCCTTCACCTGTTTCAGAAATTCTGGATCATACGGATAGTTTCTCGCAGGCGTACTATATGCTGGCGTTCGTTGGAAAACAGTAAGATGTTCCGCTTCTTGTGCAATCACTGGCGTAGCTTGGATTCCACTTGAGCCTGTCCCAATTAAACCAACTCGTTTCCCTGTAAAATCTACCTTTTCATGTGGCCAATGTCCTGTATGATACGCTTGCCCCTGAAAGCTAGTTAAGCCTTTAAAGTTCGGAATATTCGAGGCAGATAAACAACCTACACCCGTGATAAAATACTTTGCAGTTAATTTCTCTCCCTCATCCGTATAAATAAGCCACTTTTTTTGCTTTTCATCATAATGTGCTGCTGCAATGCGTGTATTAAACTGAATACTACGACGTAAATCTAAGCGATCTGCTACAAAACTCAAATATTTTAAAATTTCTGCTTGCTCCGGGAATCTAGAAGTCCATGTCCATTCCTGAATTAATTCCTCTGAGAATGTGTAGTTATAAATAATACTTTCTGAGTCACATCTCGCTCCAGGATATCTATTGGCATACCAAACGCCACCTACATCTGGTGCTGCTTCAAAAGCCTGCACTGAAAATCCCGCTTCTCTTAAACGGTGGACCATATATAATCCTGCAAAGCCCGCTCCAATAACAATTGCGTCTACATTTACTCCCTTATTTGTATTGGTCATGTTATCTCCTCTTTTCCGAAAACGTTTAATTTATTGAAATTGTTTGCTAGATAGGTAGCAACCTCATTTACCGCTTCTTTTCCTTGTTCTAAAATTCCACTCATCCAAAAGAATCCGTGTATCATGCCTTTATAACATGTCGATGTTACTGGAACACCTGCGGATTTTAGTCGCTCTGCATATGCTAATCCTTCATCACGTAAAGGATCATATTCTGCTGTGATGACTAACGCTGGAGGTAATTTGGTCAAATCTTCTGCAAGTAACGGTGCTGCATAAATATTTCCTTTATCCGTTTCTTTCTCCAAATATGCTTGTGAAAACCACACCATACTCTCATAGGTTAAAAAGTAATCTTTTCCATTTTCTTCATACGAATCGGTATTAAAAGAGAAATCCACCACTGGATAAATTAATACTTGTGACACAAAATTAAATTCTCCACTTTTTCGCGCCATCATTGTAACTGCTGCTGCCAAATTCCCACCTGCACTATCTCCGCCAACAGCTATTTTTTCAGAATCTCCATTTAATTCATGTGCATGTTCAAACACCCATTTTGCCGCTGCATAGCAATCCATTAATGGCGTTGGAAATTTATGCTCGGGAGCTAAACGATAGTCTACAGATACTACGATACAGTTTGCTTTATTTACGATATTCCGACAGGGCTCATCTACTGTTTCAAGATCTCCTAAAACCCATCCCCCACCATGAATGTAGATAAAAATAGGAAATAAACCTTCACCTTCTGGCTTATAAATCCTCAGTCCAATTTCGCCACCTTCTACTGGAATCATATAGTCACGCACCTCTGCTACAGATTCAGTAGGGCCTGCCAGTTTGCGAAGTTCTTTGTTTTTTGCCCGATTTTCTTCAACCGTTAACGTCGAGTTTGACGGTCTTCCTTTCAAAGTATCTAAAAATACTTTTGCCTGAGGGTCCAGCATATGTTCTTCACCTCTTTTCCCTAATCATTGTTCAACTTTACGCGATGTTACAGCTGAAACTTCATTGGTTACCTTCAAAATAATTTCTGCTGGGATCAGAAACTTTCCTGCAGCTGAATCGTTTTGGACTTCTTGAACAATTGACTCTAGCGCGGAAGGTTGGATGTCGAATTCAGAAAATGTTTCTGGCATCTCTATTTCATCGCGTAAACCTCGAATGAACTGAATAACTTCCCTTAAACATTCCAAATCATCTGATGATGAATTTTCGATTCCTAACGCTTTTGCGAAGCCTTTAATTTTTGGCAAATAGAGTGAAGGAATGGCAGCCATTACATTCGGTAAAAGAACAGCGTTTGCTAATCCATGTGGAATTCTAAATTTTGCTCCAAAGACATGCGCCATATTATGTACAGGCACGCCATTATTACCAAAGCCAAAAGCAGTAATTGCCATCGCACTGGCTATTAGCATATTTTCACGTGCTTTTACATTGGCCCCATCTTTCACTACTTTCGGTAGATTTTCTGCAATTATTTGAGCTGCATGCAATGCATACGAATCTGTGAATGGTGTGGCAGTTGTTGAAAAGTACCCCTCAATTGCATGTGTTAATGCATCCATTCCTGTAAATGCCGTTATCCGAGGAGGCAATCCAACCGTTAACTCAGGATCTAAAATAGCAATATCTGCATTTAAATAAGGTGTTCTTACAACAAATTTCGTACCTAATTTTTCATTGAAAATAACTGCCATTGGCGATACTTCTGCGCCTGTTCCAGCAGTAGTTGGGATGGCTATGTGTGGAACGCTACTTGGCTTTGCTTCTGGAGGAAACTCTCTTACACTATTAAGCAGTACCCTCTCCATATCATCACTTTCTTTCCCAAGCAACCACTTAATCCCTTTCACAGCATCTAGCACGCTTCCTCCACCAAGCGCAACCAACGTATCTGCCTGCTGATCTTTAAAAAATTGAACAGCCTTCGTAATATTTTGGGCTTTGGCATCTTGTTCAACAGCATCAAAAATACCAACCAATTCTATAAATCTATCTGAACCCTGAAACAAATTAATAATTTCATCAGCAATTCCTGCTTGAACTAGCCCTTTATCTGTTACTAATAAAACTCTTTTGCCACCTAACCCATGAATCATTTGTAAAAGTTGCTTCCTTGAACCTTCTCCACTTGAGATAGCGGTTCTTAAATGAAATTCCGAAAAAGAATTATTCATTTCTCTCACCTACTTTTCAAAGTAATAGTCAACACTGTGGAAATGATGTACATCATACCTGCCCTTACACCGTGCTCCCTCGCAATGTAAGGGTTTACATTTCCATCATAACTTGCTCTTCTCCTTTTACATATCCCTAAAAATAGGGGGTTTCAAATTAACAATTTCAGCATTATATATACATAAACCTCATTAATAACATGGAAAAAGGAATTTAATCATTTTCAAACTGCAGTATTTTTGATATTATGAGAATATTCTAATAGTTTTAGTGAGAGGAGGTATGTCTTTATGCTTATTAGTACAACGATTAAAAATCAAATACAATCGATCTCTTCTGCTACTTCTCTTGATGATAAGCAAGTTCTTGCCGTTAGAGGTTTCATGGATATTTTCCAATTTTCACGTGTAGGTCTATATTTCTATTCAACACTCAGCAAGGTTGGAGAAGGTATATTACGAATAGACAAGCAAGGGATTTCTTCCTTAAGGGATTGGCGAGAAGATGTACGAAACATGCCACCGATTTATGCTGCTATTCAAGAACGCAAACCGAAGCATATCGATACAAATTTAATTCGAGAGATTCCTGTAAAATATACGAATGGTGTCTCAACAGAAATGCTTGTTGTTCCGCTCAGTGACAATTCACATGTAGTTGGATATGCTTGTATGGGCAGTACAGATACTTTTACTGTTAAGGATAGTCTTATGTATTCTTTAGGTCTGTACGGTGAGCATTTAGGGCAAATTTTCGGCAAAGACGATTACTCAAACAATCCTAAGAAACTGAGTAAAAGAGAGTTAGAGGTTTTGCAAAAAATGTCCTGGGGAGAAAGTACAAAGGAGATGGCAGCATCTATTGGTATTAGTGAGTTTACTGTCCAAGATTATGTTCGTTCTGCCATTCGCAAACTCGATGCTTTCAATCGTGTCCAAGGAGTTGCCGAAGCCTTACGTAGAGGTCTAATTCAATAAAATCATTTTGCACAAAAATAATGATGTAGTGAGAACCTTTCTCTTTTTATGTTGTTGAAAACTATTATCTCAATAATATTAAGGTTCATTTTAAATACAATATGGCTCTTCGGCAAAACGAGGGGTTGATTTCCGTTCCGACTGAGCGCTTTGGCCGCTGACGCTTCGCTTTCGCGCAGAGCAGAGCTTCCTGGGGGCGTCCGATGAGCCGCTTCACTCGCGTTGCTCGCTCCAGGGTCTCATCTGTGACGCTAATCGAGGGCACTGAAAAACTCATCAAAATTAAAATTTTTTAACTCAAAAAAAATATCGGGCGCCATTTCATCCTTTTTTAGGAAGGGGTCGTCCGATTTCTTTCATTATTCTTTGCTTTTTTCGTTCATTAGTTTTAAAATTCTCTTCATATTCACGACAAATAGCGTTGCGGCTGCTTGTATTTGCATACCAAATAGACCCGTGGCGTTTGCTTGATTATACCCGTGTCTGTTTTTTATTTCACTATTCTTTGCTTCGATTTTATAGCGTTCTTTTGCCAATTGTTTAAAGGATTCCGTTTCCTGAAACACTTCTTGTTCTATGTGTTCATTTGACAGAAGAGAAACCGAATAACTTTTTGTTTTCGCTCCTTCTTTATAACACCCTTCTTTTAAAGGACAAACTTTACATTTTTCTATATCAAAGAAATATTTTAATTGTGTATTTTGCGTGGAATTCTTACGCTTTTTAATACTTTTACTCTTTGCTAAATGTCCAGCAGGGCACACATATAAATCGGCATCTTTATTAAACTCAAACTTACTTTCTTGCTTCCGTTGACCGTTCGTAATAACAGGATGTAGCCTTGAAATGAGTTGAATCTCTTTCTTTTTTGTGTATAATAAATTCTCTTTACCAGAATACGCTGTATCTCCAAGAATGGTGTTCACTTCTATGCCTGCTTGCTCACTCTTCTCTACTAGCTCTTGTAAATAATTCCCGTCACTTTTTTCACCTGTTGTTACAACTACTGCTGTTATAAGTCTTTCATCACTCATTGCCAAATGTGTTTTATAACCAAAGAAAGGATTCTCTTTAGATTTATAACCGACACGTGCATCAGGATCAGCTGAGTAATTTATTTTAAGCTCATAATCTTCAATAACTTCTTTGAGGACATTTACTTTTTCTTGTACACTTGGTATTTGAGCAATAGCCTTATTTTCTTCTATTATTTGAATGACTTGGTGACAATAGTCCACTTCTTTTTGGATATCTTGAGAAGTCGGTTTAGTGGGAAATTTTGATTTCATTGTTTCATCGAATTGATACACGGCTTTTCGTACCTGTTTTGATTTCTCTTGTAAAAACTCTTTCGGGGACTTCTGTTGGTAGCGTGCCTTCGTATGTGTTGCGTCTACAATCAATGTTTTACTTTTTAAAACACCCTGTGCAATAGCTAGTTCTACGGTTTTGTGAATGAGTAAATCTAACAATTGGACATCTTGTAAACGTAATCGACGGAATTTTGTTAAAGAACTTGCCTCAATAACACCTTCTTCTGGTGCCATATCTAAAAAATATTTAAAGGACATATCATATTTAGAACGTTCTACTACATCAACATCAGAAATATCATAAATTGCCTTAAGTAATAAATATTTGAACATACGAATAGGTGAAATAGCGTAACGACCATTATCTAGACAATATTTAGTCTCTAATTCCTCTAAAACAAAAGTAAAATCAATTAATTCCTTCATTTGACGAAGCATATTATCTTTTGGCACAACTAAATCATAGATTGCCATATGAGGACTAAGAGCAAGCGTTTCTTGTTTGGAAAGCATAAAAAGCACCACCTAAAATGAACAGTATACTAATAATTATAGATGAAAAAGAAAAGGAAGTAGAGAAAAAATTCGCTACTTCCTTTATCTAACCACTTTTTCAGTGCCCTCGACGCTAATCCCCAAGGAGTCGCTCAGTCTCCACTCCAATCACCCTACTTCACATAGCATGTATCTTCTGGCATATCACTCTAATTTATAGTGATATAACGAAACTTCAGCAATGTTTTATCTGTGCGAAAGCGAAGCGACAGCAACAATCTGTTTTATCTGTGCGAAAGCGAAGCGACAGCAACAACGTAAGCGGAGGATGCGGCTCGATGCTCGCCCATGGAAAAGCGAGTAGCCTGGAACTGAAATCACCTTCATCTAAAGCGCCCCAACATTCACAAAGATTTCCTTGACCATTTTATTTTTCAACACAAGAAAGAGGCTAGGATAAAACTAGCTGCTATTAAAGAAAAAAGAGAAATCGATGCTGTTCGATTTCTCTTTTTTCTTGTTTGA
>NZ_JARVRU010000022.1:0-65837 GCF_030209535.1 Lysinibacillus sp. fls2-241-R2A-57 | reverse complement strand
AACAAAAACGTATGTTCTGTAAAGAAAAAAGCACTTCATTCCTCCCACCTCTGAAAAAGTGGGCTTCCTGAAGGTCAATTCTGTGAGTATACAAAATAATTGCCTATGCATACTAAAAACAGAGCCTCCTAAAGTGAAAGAGGAGGCTCTGTTTTATATAGTAAAGCTTTGTTAAATTTCATTATGTGATTTTGGTTTTGGTCCTAGCTCTTTTGGCGTTATATCTGCAAATGTCTCGCCCTCTTCTTCTAAGTCACGCATACGATGGGCAATACGAGATGCTGCAGAAGCTGCAATACTGCCAACTAAATCATCTAAAAACGTATTTACATGATGTCCTGGTTCTGTGTCCAGCTTCTTAATAATACCAATTTTTTGCTTGTCTAAGTGACCGAAAGTTGTTACCGCTATGCTACCATATGTAAAAACAGATCCAAGTGCGATTGTTTCATCCACACCAAATAAACCCTCATCGGATTCTATTATTTGCTGTAATGGAGCAGATAATAATTTTTTCTCTGCCAGTTCATCTAATTCAATACCTACTAATAAAGCATGTTGAACTTCACGCTTGCGTAATACACGCTCGACAGAATGAATACAATGGTCTAATGTTAAGCCTTCATTATAGGACTTTTGCATTTCATAAACGATTTTAGCAATATCCTCTAGCGATACACCACGACGAATGAGTGCAGCTTGGGCTGCCTTCGCAACTTCATCAGAGTGTATGCGAGTACTTTTATTATGCATAAATAACCCTCATTTCGTTTTTTTTTTGCTAGTATAGTGCTAGCCCAATCTATTATACCTTTACTTTCGTATATGGTACAATTTTCTCACAAACACATGAAGGAGTGGCATCATTGGATAAGGGAACAGTACAGGATTTAAAGTTCTATAGTGAAGCGTTGCAGGAGGAATTACAGCTTTATATTTATGTCCCTGCAAATTATTCTCCACTATATAAATATAATATTTTAATTGCATCAGATGGCAAGGATTATTTCCAACTTGGGGGTATCACAAAACTAGCTGATGAACTTATCGATGACTATGAAATCGAAAATTTAATTATCGCGTTCGTTCCATATAAAGATATTAAGGATCGACGTCACAAATATATCCCTAGCGGAGAGCAACATGAAGCTTATCTGCGTTTTTTAGCACATGAGCTTGTGCCCTATTTAGATGCTGAATTTGCAACTTACCAAATGGGTATGAGTCGTGCAGTGATAGGTGACTCTATGGCTGCAACTGCTTCCTTAATGGCTGCTTTAAAATATCCATGTATTTTTGGTAAAGCGATTTTACAGTCACCATATGTCGACGAAAATGTGCTTAAAGCTGTTGAAAAATTTAAAGATCCAGGGGCAATTTCTATTTATCATATTGTCGGAAAAAAAGAAGACCAAGTGGTGACAATGGACAAAACAATAAAGGATTTTTTAACACCGAATCGTCAATTGCATGACCTTATGTTAAGCAAAGGATTTTCTACATTTTATGACGAGTTTGACGGCAATCATACGTGGAAATATTGGAAACCTGATTTACGTCGTGCATTAATCGAAAATTTCAATTAATTTGGGCGATTCAAATTACGAAAAGCGAAATATCTGTTATACTTTAATAGAAAAATTGTTTACTTTCGGGAGGTAATGGACTATGAAGTACGGTATTGTGGCATTTCCATCAAAAAAATTGCAAGACCTAGCTAATACTTATCGCAAACGTTACGATCCGCATTATGCGAAAATCACACCGCATATGACGTTCAAGGACAGCTTTGAAGCAACAGACGAGGATATTAAATCCATCGTAAATCAATTAGATGAACTTGCTGCCAAATATGCACCTTTAAACATTCATGCATCACGCATAAGTTCGTTTTTCCCTACAACCAATGCAATTTATTTCCGCATTGAGCCGACAGAACAATTAGAAGCATTTCATGATGCACTAATAGAAAAAATTCCGTATGGAGAAACTAAACATGTTTTTGTACCACATATTACAATTGCTCAAAAAATGACAGCCTCTGAGCATGATGACATCTTTGGGCAATTACGTATGACAGGTGTTGACGAAAAAGATACAATTGATCGTATTCATCTTTTATACCAATTGGAAGATGGCTCGTGGACAACATATGAAACATTCCGATTGTCAGGAGCTGAGTAATTCTTGTACAACGTTAAGATTGTGGAAACAGCAAAAGAGCATGAGGATGCGTTTGCAGTTCGCAAACAGGTTTTTGTTGAAGAGCAAGGTGTGCCGCTACATCTAGAATGTGATACTGAGGATGCATCTTCAACGCATTTCATTATGTATGAGGGTAGTGAGCCAGTAGGTGCCGCACGTCTTCGTGGTATTGAAAACGATACAGCAAAAATTGAACGTGTCTGTATTTTACAAGATCAGCGTGGCAAAAAACTAGGTGCTTTAATAATGAAGGAAATGGAGAATCATGCCATTTCTATTAATAAGAAAAAACTAAAACTCCATGCACAAAGCTATGCTATTCCTTTTTATGAAAAGCTTGGCTATTCGGTAACATCTCCTGAGTTTATGGACGCTGGTATCCCACATCGTGCTATGGAAAAAATAATTTAGAACAACAGGAATTCCTTAGTCTGAGTTTCTTAATTTCTATTCTGTGAATGAAGACCAATGGGTGTTACGATAATGCTGATGCATATCGTAACACCCTTTTTGTTTTTTTAATTGTTTAAAAGGTTGAATTATCAATGAACGTCCATTTACCCAACCTTTTTGACAAATTGCTTTGCCTAGTGGATATATCATACTATTTCATCATTTTAGTGATTTTATCTAAATCTAGTGAATCACCATCTTGAATAATAGATTGTACTATTTTATCCTCAAGCTCTTGCGTAATTTGTCTCTTAGATATCTTACTTACACGTCGTACGATTTTTCTAACTTGTTTTTCATTTTTAAAATCTGCATGCTGAATTGCATTTGCTAATGCGAAGATTTCCTCCATTGATACCCCTGTTTTCTGTTCAATTGAATTAAAAAACCCGCGATGCATGTTCCCCCTCCTATCAGTTACAATTCTTTATTTCCATTGTTTTTTATGAACGAAATATTTAACAACGAGTGAAGGCTTTAAACTTTGGTTCAGATCATGGGGCGCTCTGAAGAAAAGCTAAAGCCTTTTATCTAATGTCACATTTAATCAATTATGCCTCGGCATAATTGTGTCTGGAATCGGCTTTGTGCTTACTTAAAGATCTCCTTTCCGATTCCGTGACATCCGCCAGAGGCTTTAGGTCAATAGATGTTAAATTACATAAAAGTAGCGCCGACAATAATTAGAAGAATGAATAGGACAACAATTAGAACAAATGTTGAGCTCTGACCATGGCCACAATAGCCACCGTAGTAATCGCCTCCGCAATAACTATCGTTCCAGCTACCAACATTTCCTCCATACTGTTGTGTGCACCAGCCTTGATATCCCATAAAAATACCCCTCCCTTCTACAACCTATAATATGTTTTCGGTGTAGAAATGGGTGGGGTATTCGTCTAGTCAACATTTCCTTTTGGTTTAAAAATTAATGCTCCAATAAAGCCAAAGACTATGGCAGCACTGATTCCTGAGCTTGTTACTTCAAACATCCCAGTCAACACACCTACAAGTCCATGTTTCTCTGCCTCAGCCATTGCACCGTGCGTTAAAGAGTTGCCAAAAGATGTAATAGGGACTGTTGCACCAGCACCTGCAAAATCAATTAGAGGTTCATACAAGCCCATTCCGTCTAAAATTGCCCCAACTACGACTAGAGTACTCAATGTATGTCCGGGTGTTAATTTACCAACATCCATTAGTAATTGGCCTATAACACAAATAAGGCCACCTACAATAAATGCAAATACAAATGTCATAACCATAGCTTTTGCCTCATTTCATTGTAATTTCAATTGCATGTGCCGTACATGGAATTGTCTCGCCCTGTTGAAATGTAAGCGGAGACAGTAATGCTCCTGTCGCCACAAGAAGTACTCGTTTATAGGTACCTGCCCGCATCTGTTGGATCACATAACTAAAAAAAACAGCAGCCGAGCAACCTGCACCACTTGCACCGGATTGAAATGTTTCATCCTGTCCATAAAACTCTGCACCTGCATCACGTAAAAACGTTAGCTCCTCACTCTTTATGCCACTTTCAACAAACATTCCTTTTAGCAGTTTTAAGCCAAGTTGACCTAAATCACCTGTTAAAATTAAATCATAGTGGTAAATTTTTTGATTACGCTGCTCTAAATGGGATTGAATCGTCTGAAAAGCAGCTGGTGCCATCGCTGCGCCCATGTGAAATGGATCATCCATACCGTAATCAATCGATTTTCCAACTGTTGCTGCTTCAATAGAAGGGTATTCTTCATGATGCTTACCAATAAGAGCATAACCAGCAGCTGTTACGGTCCATTGAGCAGTTTGCGGCTTTTGTGAGCCATAATCGATTGGATAGCGGAATTGCCGTTCCACTGCATTATGTTGACTAGATGCACCAGCTAGCGATAAATTAGAGGCACCTACTTCTGTTAAAAGGCTCGCAATAATTACTGAAGATACAGAGGTGGCACATGCTGAGAATAATCCGATAAAAGGAATGTCTAAGTCTCTGGCCGCAAAATTGGTCGGGGTCATTTGATTCACTAAATCGCCACCCATCAAGTAATCAATGTCCATATTTTTCACGCCCGCTTTTTTCATGGCAGATTCACAAGCCTCTTCAACCATTTTTCGATGGCCCTGTTCATTTGTTTTCATTTGCCAACGTTCATCATCATAGGTCGCATCAAAATATTGACTAAATATACTACGTTTCTCTAGTGGACCTGCTACTACACCACCTGCTATTAAGGAAGGCTTCGATTGAAAGACAATTACCATGAAACCACTCCTATCGTCACAAGAATATATTTAATAAGGGCAACAAAAAAAGCGGATACAACACCAAATAATACAACTGAACCGGCTAATTTAAATAAATTCCCACCAACACCTAGTACTAATCCTTCAGATCTATGCTCAATAGCAGCTGAAATGACAGCATTCCCAAAGCCCGTAACAGGCACAGCCGATCCAGCCCCAGCAAATTGACCAATTCTCTTATATAAACCAAAGCCCGTTAAAACCATGGCAAAGAACACCATTGTTGCAACTGTTGGATTTCCAGCTGTCGCTTCCGTAAAATTAAAGAAGATCATATAAAAAAGTGAAACAGCTTGTCCAATTGTACAAATAATGCCTCCTATAATAAAAGCCTTTGCGGCATTCTTTAAGTAGGGAGGCTTCGGTGTGACATTTTGTTCTAATTTTTTATATTGCTCTTTTTCCATTTATGTCTCCTCCTTTGAAAGCTCTTTCAATTCCTTGATTTTTTCTTTCAGTTTATTATCTTCAACTTTATCCTTTTTTATTTTATTGGCTTCATAATAAATTTTATAATCAGCTGAAACCAAAATGGCTTTGTTTGGATATTTTTCATCAAATTTCTTTTGCAACTTTTTCTCTAATTTAGCCTTTTTCCACTTATCCCATGGTTTAATCTGAACTGCTACAAGCATACTATTGTCATATTGGATAACCGTTGCTCTGTCCACAAAGTCCTGTTCTTTTAAAATGGTTTCAACTTCCTTTTCATTTTCTGGTGAACCATAGACAATAAATTTTTCTTTTTCACCGCAACCACTTAAAAGCGTTAAACTGACTAATAGAGGTAACATAATTCCTAATAGCTTCAAGTTTTACCCTCCTTTTCTTTAAAGTTTCTCCAACCATAAAAAAACTATTCATTTGACTATATATACGAAAGCCCGAGTCCATTTTTCATAAGTACATATTGTAGAAGTAGTAACGAGGAAAGGAGGTGACAATATGGGTTGTGGCAAGCCAACAAATCCTATTGGACCAATCCATTCAGCAGGCTGCGTTTGTGACGTAGTACGCGCTATTTTAGACATTCAAAATCAAGCGGTGAGAGAAGAATGTCAACCATGTACAGCTAACTGTTTCTTAGAACCACTTGGAGGCATAGTAAGTCCTGCACGCTCTCATGCAGATACACGTGTATTCATGTTAATTACCAAAGATGGTACTCCTTTCAAAGCATTCTTTAGTTCTCCAACAGCAGATCCATGTAAATGTACATCAGTATTTTTCCGTGTAGAAGATATGTTCGATGAGTGCTGCGCCACTTTGCGTGTTTTAGAGCCTTTATGTTCATTTGACTCTAGTGAAAGTACAGTAGACCTATTAAGTCGTGATGGTTGCTGTGTCAACATGAAAAAAATATGTAAAGTAGATGATTGGAATTCAACTGAAAGCTGTATCACTGTAGATTTATCATGTTTCTGCGCTGTACAATGTATTGCTGATGTTGACTTAGGGATTTGTGACTAATCTTTTCTCCTTTGACACACTACACAAAAAAAAGTGTACAGCATCCTCTGCTGTACACCTTTTTCATAAGGTAGGTAATTGTTTACCTCGCCATAATATTTGTTTTATATCTTCAAAATAGATAATCTCTTGTGACTTTAATTCTAAAGAAGTTAGCATCAATGAATCAGTCTGTACTTCAGATGCAGTACCGCGTAAATTCCTACCATCTTTCAAAGATATGACTAACGGTTGATAGGCTTTTTGCCGAAACGGCTTTTCTAAAAATTGAAGTTGTTTCAGTAAATACGGATCTATTTGTTCTTCTTCTTTTTCTTCAATAGTTTGTTCGTTGAAATAGCCATCCTTTACATACACCGATGTACTTTCATTCAAATCAAGTTCATGTAGCATCTTAGAAATATTTAGAAAATATGTTGGTGATTTTATAAACAAGCGTGGCTCTCGACCCACATTACTCACTTCCCTTTTTTCATACAATATGCAAAGGAAAGGAATTTGGTTCTCAGGCTATTTGACTTAAGAAAACTGTCGCCAAACCTAAGTAAATTAAAATACTTGTAATATCATTTAATGTTGTAATAAATGGACCTGATGCGACAGCTGGATCAATTTTCAGGCGATGCATAAGCAGTGGGATAAAAGAACCTGCAAGTGTTGCCACTAAAATAGAACCACAAAGCGCTGCACCTACCAACATTCCAAGAATAAGCTCTTGTTTCCAAATATAGACGATACCGATCACAATTATTCCACATACAACTCCAGACATTAAGCCTGTTCCTGCTTCACGTAGTAGTAATTTTAGCTTGCTATGTTCTTCGACGTCTCCTGTCGCAATTCCTCGTATAGCTACCGCTAGTGCCTGTGTTCCACTATTTCCGGAAGTACCTGAAATGAGAGGAATAAACACAGCGAGTAACGCAACTTGTTCTAACGTTGCCTCAAACTGTCCCATTAAATTTGCTGTTAACATCCCTAAAAATAATAATATGACAAGCCATGGCAAGCGTTTTTTAGCCGCTTGAAATGAGGTCGTATCAAATTTATCCATATCGGAAATACCCGCTAATTTAGAGTAATCCTCCGATGCTTCCTCATCAATAACGTCAATAATATCATCGACTGTAATAATCCCTAGTAATTCTCCCTTATCGTCGATAACTGGAGTTGCTAAGAAATTATAGTCCTTCATAATTTGAGCAACCTCTTCTTGGTCATCCCCTGCGTGCACCATCACAACACGTTCATTCATAATCGAACGTATAAGAGTATCTTCATCAGCAATAATTAAATCGCGAAGTGAAATAACGCCTGTTAATCGATGTGCTTCATCAACGACAAAAATATAATAAATCGTTTCAGCATCTGGCGCCTCTTTTCGTAAAATCGCCATTGCTGAACGAACAGTGGAGTTTTCTGGAATAGCTACATATTCTGTTGTCATGATAGAACCAGCCGTATATTCATCATAGCTTAATAGTTCATTAATTTCTTCAGCTGTTTCCTCATCCATCATGCCTAAATAGCTTTCACGTTGCTCAGTATCCAACTCATTTAAAACGTCTGCAGCATCATCTGCATACATATGAGAAAGCATTTCTGCACCATATGCCGGAGCCATCTCAGCTAGATACGCTGTGTACTCATCATCATCTATTTCGATTGCCTCAAAAATATCAGCCATTTCCGTCGGAGACAAGAACGCATAGATGATCTTCCTTATATCAGGTTCCACCTTCTCATAAAACGTTGCCTGATCATACGGATGAAGCTCTAAAAACTCATCGCGAAATGCGTCAATATCATGTGCTTCGAGCATTTCTCGCAAACGTGCCTCGTCGAATTGGACATCATCCTTTTCATTTCTTTCCTCTATCATGCTTGTCCCCTCCTTCCGAGAATCAATTATGCCTCGGCATAATTGCGTCCAGAATCGGCTTTGTGCTTGCACAAAGAACTCCTTTCCGATTCAGTGACATCCGCCGGAGGCTTTAAATTATTTCAGCGGGTGTTTGACCAACCGCCGAAAAGTAAATTCATTTGAACCTGTTGCTATGCTTTCGGTACAGAAAACATTTGCTGAAATAAGTTAAATCATTGATACGGACAATGCCGTAAATCTACCTTTTATATAATAGTGTGTATTGTACCTTTTCTGCAAACCCTTTTTTTAATTCTTAACAATGCGCACCATTGCCACGATCTAATTGGATAAATCTATGGATAAAAGTTTCTATTTTTCACCTTTACTGAATAAAAAATGGCTCATCACCAAAAGTTGGAGATGATATTTATTGTAACGTATGCCATGTATATAAGTTGATGATCGTTTCGACTGGGCGACTCCTTGAGGATTAGCGTCACAGATGAGACCATGGAGCGAGCCAGTAGAGAAACGAAGGCTAAAAACATCACGTCCTGTGTTAACGCTTCGTGACCTACGTCGTGTAGGCCCAAGCGGCTCATCGGATGCCCCCAGGAAGCTTTGCTCTGTGCGAAAGCGTAGCGACAGCAACAACAAATGTTTTCTGTAGCGAAAGCGAAGCGGCAGCTACAAATGTTTTCTGTAGCGAAAGCAAAGCGGCAGCAACAACAAATGTTTTATCTGTGCGAAAGCAAAGCGGCAGCAACAACAAATGTTTTATCTGTGCGAAAGCGAAGCGGCAGCTACAAAGCGCCCAGTCGGAACGGAAATCAACCCCACCTTATAGTAATGTGCCTAATAAACCCTCTACTTCACTATACCCTACAATCACTTGATTTTCTGTTAACGTGCTGTTAAGAAAAACCCTTCAAAAATGATAAGGAGATGCCCGTTTGTGCGAACATCTCCTTAAATATATAACATGATTTAGTAATAGTTTTCACAATTAGTGAACTATAGACTGTTTAGATAGTCTTCGTCATAGTGCAGTTCTCGAAACTTTAAGCTAAGGAGTCATTCAGTAATTGCTGCATATCTTCGTTTAAGTTACTTGTGAATTGTAAACTCTCACCTGTTAAAGGATGGAGCATCTTTAAGGACACACAATGGAGGGCTTGCCTATTTATATGGACGCGACTTCCGCCATAAAGTTCATCTCCAACAAGTGGATGTCCCATATAAGCCATATGCACACGAATTTGATGTGTACGCCCCGTGTGCAACTTTAGCCGTATATGTGTCATCGGTTCATCCTGTAAATAAAAGCGTTTTAAACTTGTCACATCTGTATGCGCAAATTGACCGTCTTCACGCACCTCTCGCTCAATGATACTCGTCTCTTTGCGACCAATAGGAGCAATGATTGATTGTATATCTTGAGCTACATGTCCATGGACGATTGCTTCATATTGTCGAGAAATTTCTCCACTGCGTTGTGCAAGTCCTGTTAAATGATGAATATGAGCATGTTTAGCAATGCATAATAAGCCAGAAGTATCACGATCTAGTCTCGTAACGATATGGGCAGTAGATGCTAGACCTTGTTTGAGAAAATGACCGCACACTAGATTAGCTACGCTAAGTGTTGGATGCTCTCGTGAAGGAATCGTACTCTGATTTGCTGGCTTATTAAGCACTAAAATAGCTTCATCTTCATAAATAATAGAAAGTTCACCATGTTCAACAGCGAGCCCTTCACTTTTTTCTTCAGGAGGGAATTTCACCTCAACTCGATCCCCAATGTGAAGAGGATGTCTAACATTGCGTTCAACACCATTCACTGTTAGTAGGCCTCCATCAAATTTAATGGCTGTTAAAGCTCGCTTGGAAATACGCCATTCAGTTAAGGCCTCTCTTAGAAGCTGGCCTTCCTTTTCTGCTATAAAATGCAGTGTAAACCTTGTATCCATCTTACTCATTTGCCACGAATGATTCATGTACTCGTTCCCAGAATGGGAATGGACGGAAACGAGCAAAACGTACTTTTTCACTTGCTACATTAAAAGCAATCGACTTCACATCGCCTTGCGTAACTTGTAAATGATCAACCGTCATATTAAAGTTTTGTTCATTAACTGGACGTAAAATACAGTGATGGTGTGCTGGTAAAATGAGTGGTGAACCAACTGTACGGAAGACGCGGTTATTGATAGATGCTATTTCAGTAATTTGGATTGCTGCTAAAGTCGGGTGAATAATTGCTCCACCGAGGGCTTTATTATAAGCTGTACTACCCGAAGGAGTCGACACACATAGCCCGTCTCCACGGAAACGTTCAAACTGATTACCATTTAACTCCACATCCATAACAAGCGTGACATCAGGTGATTTCACAGTCGCTTCATTTAACGCTAAATACGTATTGGATTCCGCATTATGATGCTCCACCTTTACTTCTAGAAGTGGATACTCCACAACGTTAAAGTCCTTTTTAGCAATGGACAAAACAAGCTTTTCTAATTCAGATGGCTTCCAGTCCGCATAAAATCCTAAATGTCCCGTATGAATACCTACGAAGGCAACTTGATCTAGCAAATGAGCATATCGATGAAAGGCATGTAATAATGTGCCATCTCCTCCAATAGAGACTACGATTTCAGGCGCTTCTTCATCATAAGTTAGCCCAAAATCCTGCAAATACGTTCTGGCTAGCTCCATTAATTCGTTCGATTGTGCATCTCTACGTGATTGAATGGAAAATTTCATTGTGTGTCACGCTCCTTCTCGGATAGTAAATTAGGATTCGATGCTTCTTTGTACTCACTAAAGTAAGCCTGTGCTTCTTGGATTTCACTGCGAATAGAAGACATTTCCTCGTCCAATCGGAAGGCAGCCTCTGCTGCACTTTGAAGGCGATTTTTTATTTCCTCTGGGAACATGCCTTTATATTTATAATTTAGTGAATGCTCAATAGATGCCCAAAAATTCATAGCTAGTGTTCTTATTTGTATTTCAGCTAACACTACTTTTTCCCCTTGTATCGTTTCTACAGGATACTCCACAATCATATGATATGATCGGTATCCACTTGGCTTATTATGTGTAATATAGTCACGTTCTTCCACTACACGTATATCATTACGTTGACGTATTAGCTCCGTAACAGTTGAAATATCATCTACAAATTGACACATAATACGAAGGCCTGCGATATCCCCTAGCTCATCACCTAGTTGTTTAGAAGGCTCAAACGCAAGTCCTTTTTCTAGTGTTTTATCGTATATACTTGCTAAAGGCTTTACACGTCCTGTAACAAATTCAATTGGAGAATTTGCATTAACAATACCAAACTGCGAACGCATACCTTTTAATTTTACTTTTAACTCATCTACTGCTTGTTTATAAGGACTTAAAAATATTTCCCATTGTCCCATCGAAAAACCTCCCGACATTCGGTATCAAACAAAACCAACACCGTCTGTTCGTTTTGTCTTTTTATTCAGCTAGAAATGTCTTGAAGTGTTGTTCCACTGCCTGGACAAATTCCGCTCCATAATTGTAATTTCCTTCAATATTATACACGAGCATTTCTAATTCATCGTAAAAATTTGTCAGTTCAATAACTGCTTCACCTAGTTGTAGCTTTGGATTCTTCTTTTTTTGTAAAATATGTACAAGTTGTTCCCAACTACTCGGTGGAAAACGCAAGTAATGATAATCTTCACCTGCATCAAGTAAATAAATAAACGCAAAGTCATCAGAATCTGCAATTAATTGTGCAGCAGGTTTTAACTGTAAATTTTCCTCAATCTCGTTTAAACTAAAATGAAGTTGCTCGTTTTCAAAATTCAATGTTTCTATTGTATAAATTTTACGCACATGCGGTTCCCCTTTTTTTTCGTACTCTTCCTCTTATTTTAGCATACAGGGTAAATAGTTGCAGTGTGTAAATATTAAAACAATGAATTAAACTTTTTAGCTCATATCCATAACTAGGACGTGGGGTTGATTTCCTCTCCGACTGGGCACTTTGTTGTTGTTGCTGACGCTTCGCTTTCGCACAGAGCAAAGCTTCCGATGAGCCACTTAGGCCAAAATGATGTTGGTCACGGAGGCATGATCGCAAGACGTGATGTTTTAAATAACCAATTTCACATCAACAACAACCTATCTTTCTCCTAATCAACACACGTAAAAAAATTTAAAAATAAACAGGTGAGCATAAATGGCACAACAACTTGAAATAGAATTCAAAAATCTCTTAACAAAACAACAATACGAGCATTTATTGCAAGAGTTTCACATTCCCGAAAATGCTATTCATCGTCAAACAAATCATTATTTCGACACTCCTTCCCAAGCTATTCGGAAATTACAAAGCGGGCTTCGTATTAGACAAATCGACAAATACTTTGAATGTACTTTAAAAGAAAAAAGTGCAGAGCATGCACATTTAGAGACAACTGATGAATTAACTGCTGAACAAGCTAAGAAAATACTTGTTGGTGAAGGCTTCTATGCCGAAGAAGTAGCAAAAAGATTAGCTTTATATAACATTCCTTTAGATGAATTAGGAATATTTGGTTCACTTACAACGGATCGTGTCGAAATACCTTATAAGGACGGTCTTCTAGTATTTGACCATTCTTTCTATTTGCAGTGTGACGATTATGAGGTAGAATATGAATCAAAAGATGCAATAAAAGGAAATGCAATCTTCGACGAATTTCTACAGCAATATGGCATCGAAAAACGAACTGCGGATAAAAAAATCGCACGTTTTATGCAAGCATTACAAATGAATAAAAAATAATACTAATAGCTTAAATTAAGAAAGGGTGACCAACTCCTTGGATATCCAATCACTCAGAACTATGCTTGAAATTCAAGCATTACAAACACTAGGCTCTACAGCAAATTCAACGTCAAACAATCTTACAGACAGTAATTCTATGTTTTCAAACATGATTAACGAATTGCTCGGTGGTGCAACAACTGCTAATAGTGCAAAATTATCCAGTTTGCTCGGGGGTGTATCAAGTGCCTCGTCAATGATGAACCAGCTTAGTAGTTTAAATGGGTTGTCTGAAAACATGCAAAATAGTGCGTATCAATCATTGCTCTATAATGGTTCTAATGCCGTCTATATCCCTGATTCTGTGCAGGCAGCATTAGCAAACGCACAATCTAGTACAAAACTCGACTCCTATGTTTCAGATAATGTCATTGGTTCAACAGCATATGCCAATGCATTAGCAGGAGCGAACCAATACGCTTCGATTATTGAAAAGGCAGCAGCTACATATAATGTACCCGAGAAACTGATCGCTGCAGTGATTAAGCAAGAGTCTAATTTTAATCCAACAGTGGTTAGTCATGCTGGTGCACAAGGATTAATGCAGTTAATGCCCAAAACAGCACAATATTTAGGGGTTACAAACGCTTTTGATCCTGAGCAAAATATTATGGCTGGGGCTAAATATTTACGCCAAATGCTAGATAAATTCGATAATGATCCATCGTTAGCTTTAGCTGCTTATAATGCAGGAGCTTCACGCGTTACAAAGTATGGTGGCGTTCCTCCTTTCAAAGAAACGCAGAATTATGTCAATAAAGTGATGAATTACTACACAGCTTAATCGCATAATCACTGTTATTACAGTCTTTTCCGGCAAATTTCACCCATTGTGGTGAAATTTGTGTTTTTCTAGCGAAAAACATTTCGAAAGAGCGCTTTGTTTGTGTTAACGAAAAGACGTTGATAGAATGAAGGTAGTCACAAGAAATTCACATTTTTGAAGATGACCGAGTAGAAAATTATACTTTACGATATAAAGAATTAAAGGAGCATTTAACTTATGACTCGAAAATACACTGTTCCTTATGAGGAGCTGGGAGCTGAAAAACTTTCAGAGCTAATTCATGCGTTCTATAAAAGAGTAGCTCAGCATCCTGATCTTATTCCAATCTTTCCGAAAGATTTGACAGAGACAGCCCGCAAGCAAATTCAATTTCAAACACAGTATTTAGGTGGACCAAATCTTTTCACTGAGGAGCATGGACATCCAATGATGCGTGCACGTCATATGAATTTTCCGATTACACCTGATCGTGCTCAAGCTTGGCTTGAATGTATGTCCGAAGCGATGGATGAAGTTGGTTTGGAAGGGAAGTTCCGCGAAACTTATTATCAACGTTTAGTATTAACAGCTCATCACATGATTAATACACCAAATGACGATGAGGGGGAATTGTTACGTGAATAATATTCAAATGTTGCAAAAGCCAACTCCTGAGATTTCTACTGCTAATAAGCCTATTGAATTGTATATTTTCGTAGATCCACTTTGTCCTGAAGCTTTTAGTATGCAAGCCATTCTTCGTAAGTTACAACTAGAATACAATCATTACTTTACATGGCGCCTTGTACTAAGCACAGAGCTTGCCTCTTTGAATTGTTTAAGTAAGCGCGTAAAGGGTTGTGTATCTGGTATCGAACTCGACATTAATCACCCTGTTTTACCATCTATCGCTATTAAAGCAGCAGAGTTACAGGGCAAACGTGCAGGAGCTCGCTATTTGTCGAAACTACAAGAATATGTAATACTCAACCATCAAGATGTAAATTCTTATGCTACGCTGTTAAAAATTGCGGAGGATGTTCAATTAGACATGAAAGAATTTTCTGCAGACTTTGGGTCAAAGGAAACAGCACGTGCCTTCCAATGCGATTTGTATATGAAACGTGAAATGGAAGTTGATGAAGTGCCTAGCATTGTATTTTTCAATGAATGTATTGAAGATGAGGGTCTAAAAGTTAGTGGTAACTATTCCTATGACGTTTATGAACATATTTTACAAGAAATGATGGATGAACAGCTTGTACGCAAACCATTACCAACAATGGAAGAGTTATTTATAAAATTCAATACGCTTTCAACACACGAAGTAGCTTTTATCTACTCGTTAACAGAACAAACAGTTGAACGTGAATTAAAGAAACGTATGCTGCAACAAAAGATTGAACGAATTCAGACAGAACACGCTACATTATGGCGTATTAAATAATGCAATTATACTATTATTCTATAGAATAGGGATTTGTCCAAAAAGCCCTAAAAAAAAGCAAGTGAAGAGAAACTTCACTTGCTTTTTTTTATTAGCCCCATAAATCAATTATCCCGTTCTCGATTCAACCACATAGACTGTAAAAATAAAATAACCAACTTCTCCATCAGAGTTTAAGCTGCTATTACAGTCCAATGGTATTTTAATTCCTTGTCACTAAAATGTATCTGCCCTTTTCTGTTACCATCTATGACCCGGCTATTTTTTCTCCCTTTGGCTGGCTGCTGTTGGCGTCCGGTTCAACAGTGATGCCGATTTGATCAAAAGTCTGCCCTTCAGCGAGCTGGTAGGTCAGTATTCCAGATCCGTTTTCGTCTGGCTTGAATATGCCGCTATTTTCCCTTGTGCCGTTTTTCAGCAGCCAAACCTGGTAAACCTGTGAACCTTCGACGCCGGGTAATTCATGAACCTGCACCACCAGATTTTTCTCAGATCCCTGCTGGACAATATATGCGATGCCGTTTGTTCCCGGGTGGCTTTGATTGGCTGCTTTTAAGGGAATGGTCGTTAAAATCTCAATGGGTATATTTTCGGCATGACGATTTTTTTCCTGTACATTCGCTATTTCAAGGCCAATAATCACGAGCAACAAGACGGCCAAGATACTGGTTGAAACTGGAGTAAAATGGTTTTTTAGCATCATCGCAAGCTTATTCATCTTAGCCATGAATGTTTCCGTATCGCTTTTCGTTTTGTGATCAAAAACAAAACCCAGCACCTCGCCTTTTAGCGATTCAGGCACCTCGATTTCGGTATAATCAAACGGCAAAGCATGCCAGGCCTGGGACAATTCCTGACATTCTTTCTTACATTTCGTACAATTCTTTAAATGTTCATCAAAGGCCATGCGTTCGCTCTCCTTGAGCTCATTTGCTATATATGGAATTAAATGATCACAATCCCTTCTCATTTTATATCCTCCAATTCCAGATGTTTCCTCAAACCTTTAAGTGCTTGGTGCAACCTGCTTTTAATCGTGCCGAGCGGCTCTTGTTCCAGCTTGGCGATCTCTGAAAGAGAATACCCTTTCCAATAAAGCAAATCGATTAATTTCCTTTGCGCCGTCGGCAATTTGTTTTTCGCCATCTCAATATCATTCATATTTACTCGTTGCTCGATTGCATTGGCAAGGTCGGCGATCTCTTCATGTTCCTCTTGATAGTGTTGCGTATGCCTCTTCTCTTTGCGGTGGTAGTCAATGCAAATATTGCGAGTAATCGTGAGGAGCCAATTCACAAAGCTGCCTTGAGCGGGATCGTAATGGCTGTTTGTTGTCCATAGCCTCAAAAAGACCAACTGAATAATCTCTTTCGTCTTCTCCTCATTCCCATTACAAAACTTCATAACGAAGCCGTAAACAAGCTTTATATATCGATCATAAAGCTCCTCTAATGCGTGACCGTGTTTTTCGTTTACCAATTTCATTAATTCCGCATCGTAATTTTCTTTCATGTGGCACTCCCTGTTATTGGATAAAAATATATTCCCATACATTTCATACGTTTTAACAAATGTCATCCACAACTTTTGGTGATGAGCCATTGCCATTATACTATTGTAAAAGTATGGATGGGAACGACCGCTACTGATCGTTCCCTGGACAGGCTTACTTAAATTCTGTTTTGCTATTTACGATAAACCATACATCTTTTACTCCTTGTCCGTTTACATCCCCTTTTTGCTGGTCTTTAGCAAAATAATAAAGAGGAAAGCCTTTGTACGTGACCTGCTTCTTACCGTTGTCTTCCCTTGTAATTGTACCGAAATCCTTTTTGTCAAAACCTTCTGGGACAGAGAAATCTTCCTGAGAAAATGCTGGCCAGGTTGCCAGGCAGTCGCCACTACAATTGCTTTTTCCTGCTTCGTCCTTCTTAAAGTAGTACAGCGTCTTTCCCTGTGAATCTGCTAGGTATTCTCCAACTTTGTCATTCTTCAAAAGCTGAAGGCTGTCAGCTGGAGCTTGTTCCGATTTAGTTTGTTCCGTTTGGGCTTGAGCGGGTTGATCCGTCTCTTTTTTTTCCTCAGTGCTTTTTCCACAGGCAGCCAAAACAAAAATAATCGATAGTATTGTGAAGGTAAAAATCCCTTTTTTCATACATGTTCCTCCCAGTTTTTTTAGATTTAAGGCTCATCACCATAAGTTGTGGATGACATTTTTTAAAATATATGTGCTGTATACTAGTTGATTGAAGTGGAGGCTGGGCGACTCCTTGGGGATCAGCGTCACAGATGAGACCCTGGAGCGAGCAACGCGAGTGAAGCGGCTCATCGGACGCCCCCAGGAAGCTCTGCTCTGCGCGAAAGCGAAGCGTCAGCGGCAAATGTTTTAGCTGTGCGAAAGCGAAGCGGCAGCAACAAAGCGCCCAGTCGGAACGGAAATCAACCACACGTTTTGATGAAGAGCCAGATTTAAGGCCCAACCTTATTTCCATCCCCATTTTTGAAAGATTTGATGACCTTCTTCCGTTTTTAAATACTCAATAAATTGCTGTGCCTCTTTTTTCTGATCGGTGATTTTCGTCAGGGCGATCGGAGTTCCACGATAGAGTTTTTCTTCTTCGGGAAGTTCGACCAGGTCGGTCACATCCTTGAGCCGGTAATGCCATGATTCATAGGTAATCCAGGCGTCTAAGCTAGGATTCGATTTCCATCGTTCAATGGCTTCTGCACTCGACTTTACAGAAAGGTCAATATTTTGAGAAATACCTTCGATTATCCCTTTTCTGCCTGCCATGTCTTCCCACAAGCCGAGCTGGCCAGCACCATTCACATCAAGTATTTTGACTCCATTTTTCGTTAAATCCTCCAGGTTTTCAATCTTCTTCGGATTCCCTTTCCTCACCAATATTCCTGTAGCACGCGGGTAAAGCTCCGTTCGTGATTTAGTGTCAATCATTTCGGGATGGTTAAAGATGAAGTCCTGCATCATATATTCTGAGCCACCGAAAATAATATCTGCATCTTGCTTTGCCTGGCTGATCCAATTGCTCTCTGGTCCTGCTGTTACTTCCACCTTTATTCCCGTTTCAATTGAAAAATGTTCAGCAGCTTCCTTGATTGGTCCAAGTGGTCCGCCTGGTCCGTACACACGGATGACATGATCACTTTGAACGGAATTTAGTGTCGCCTGGGACGCCTGCTTACGGTCCATTTTTGCATTGGCTGACAATCCGGTAGCCATAATGACAAAGAGCAGTAAAACTGATAGAAACACGGTCTTCTTCATGATTTCCCCTCCATTTTATACATGTTTTTTAACGGTACTATCAAAGGAAACGAAGGGAGACAGCAAACGGTTTGATTGTATTTTCAAATTAGTTAGAAAGTTTCATAAATAATATCAAAAATGCCTCGGCATAATTACATTTTTTAATATACGCAATAATCATCTTGGCACTTACAGGGTATGATACTGCTTCTGAATGGCTAACAGGATAGATTAGTTGAAGAAGGATTTATCTATTCTTGGGAGAATTTATATATTTAATAGGAAAATTTGTAAGTCAAGTTTTCGATTGGATACAAAGAAAATTTGTTCTCAATTTAATGATGGAATAAGAGAAATGTTGAAATGCGAAGGAGACAATGGAAATATAACCCCATGCAGAACAAAAAAGAGTAACAAGAAAATATTGTAGATGAGGCAAAAGGTATGAGAAGAGAGTTGAAAATATTACCTAAAATCGGGATAAACGAAGTAAAGCTATTTATGACATCTTCAGACTTAAACAATATCCTAGGTGAATTGAATAAGAAAAATGTCAATGGAAAAGAATTTTTTCAATATCAAGATGATTATAGATTTCATTTTGTAGATGATGTTTTAGTAAGTATTTCTGTGAACAATCCAAAGATTATTTTTTTGAATAAACAAAAAATTGATTTAATGAATGAATCAAAGCAATTTTTATTCAAAGAAAATCCGTATTTTGTTGATGGATGTTATATATTTCCTCAATATAACATGTCGATTTACGGTTTGGATTATCCTGATGATGGAATTCAATTAACAATTTATTCAGATAACCAAAAAAATATTTACGAGAAAGATATAAAATTAGCTTTTCAATTCAGAAGTTTTGATAAACAGCTAATAAACTTAAAATATGAAATTATTCCGTATCAATCTGTAGGATTATTGAAATTCGGCATGCAACCGAGTGAAATTGAAAAAATATGGGAAGTTCCGTTAAAAATAAGCAAGAATAATAAAAAGGGAATAACTACAGAAAACAGGACGAATAGTCAAGCAATGTATAATGAAAAAGGACAGTTAATTCAACTAGCCTTAAATTGTAAAGAGGAAGTTTTTATTGATAATAAAATGTTATCAAAATTCGGTTCTAAATTGGATAGTTTAAAAAATGAAGAGTATTTTATAAACAGAAACTATAAAATATATTTCAAGTTTGGAATTGCATTAGATAATTTAGGAAACCTAACTTCCAATGATTTTGTTTATATTTTTTCAGAAGAGATGATTCCTTACTGGAAAGATATATATCGCCCTTTAATTTAACGAATCATCAGAAGTGATATGAATACTTCGCCCCTAGTTGTTTATAGTTTGAAGAGAATTGTAATTTTACTTAATTGCAATTCTCTTCATTTTCTTGGCTCATCAAGGAGTCGCCCAGCCTCCACTCAACTAATATACAGAGCATATATTTTTAAAAATGTCATCCACAACTTTTGGTTGTATATGTTACTGGTTCTCATTTCCAATATTTATTTTGATACGCATTTTTAATAGACAAGGAGGAAAACTATGAACTTTGAACAACTACTATATATTGTTGAAGTCGCAAAACACAATTCACTCTCTATAGCAGCACAGAATCTTTATGTGACTCAATCCGGTATTAGCCAATCCATTACTAGTTTAGAAAAGGAATTGGGGCTAAAAATTTTACATCGCTCAAGGGGTCACGGTGCTGTACCAACCGATGAAGGTAGAATCATTCTGAAGCAAGCCTACGAAGTGTTAAGAAAATTGGAGGAAATCAAAGAGACCGCCCACTCATTTAATTCAATGGTAGAAGGAAAACTAAAAGTATCTTCCATACCAGGATTGACGACGATTCTAGTAAAGGCCTTAGCTGCTTTTAAACAAGATTATCCACAAGTAAATGTAGAAATAAATGAAAAAAGCGGCTCTTCTGTGATTGAAGATGTTCGCCAGCATCAGATCGACATCGGCCTGATTGCCTATTCACCAGACTGGAACACAAACATGGAAGGAATAGCCTTTGAATCACTATTTGAAGGGAAGCAGAAGATCTATGTTTCTAAACATTCTCCTTTAGCGTTTACAGGTGCCATATCTTCACATGAAATACTAGATCAAACGCTTGTTACATATTACGGTGAATTTATGCAATACTTTGTTCATGATTTCTTTAACAAATACCAGCCCATGAAAATCCTATTTACATCAAACAATTTGGACGGCATTCTCCAAGCTATCATTGAAAGTTCGGCTATTACATTCGCTCCTGATTTCATCATGAAAAATTATCCCCCCGTTATAAATGGAGAGATCATTCCCATTGATTTGGTAAATCATAGAGGTCTCAATATTTCTTTTGGGTTAGTTTTATCTGAAGATAAACATTTATCCATTTTACTAAACAAGTATATCTATTATCTAAAATCTGAAATTTCGAAAATATAAGAAAAAAGAGTTGCCACTTCGTCTTATGGAAGGGCTTCTCTTTTTTATCAATCTCTATTAAAATTGAGTCAAATCTATAGGCGTAATTCCCTCAGCCTCACAATGATCATGGTATTTTTGCAATAATGACTTCCAATTATCTCTAGCAATAATTTCTCCGTTTTCATTCACATAGTCTAATGTTGCCTCAACAATATTTAACGTAATAACATCTTCATCTCCTAGAGATTCAGGTGTGTGTTGGGATCCAGCAGGCTCATAAACTACATCGCCAGCGTTAGAAACCCAATCATTCTCCATATATCTCCAAGAGCCACTAATGGTATACACAATAACCGTTCCAGGATGGAAATGTGTAGGAAGCTGTGTCCCCGCAGGAACTTTTAACAGGGTAATAGTTTGTCCTGTTACTGGATTAACTTTAAGTAACTTAAAATGAGCCACCCCAAAATAAGAAACCCAAGGTAACTCATCTGGACAGATATTACCTGCATCATATACTTCTACAGCTTTGACATTACTCATTTAAAATCCCCTCTTCCAAAGTAAGTTATAAAATTCGCACATTGATAACGTTTACACTAGGGAGCTTATTAACTATTGCGAATTTATATTTTTAGCATATTCACAATTGTTAATTTATTCAAATTATGATTTTTAATGTGCAGTTTAATTACATTAATATATACAGGCAATTCTCTTACGATTATCATAATGGCGTTTTGATTTGGGCATTCCTTAGTTTGAATTACTAACTAGCTTCCTCCTCAACTTTTGTCGTTGTATGACCTGTTTCTGCAAGATATTGCGTCGTGTAAATATGTTTTCTGTTAATTTTCTTTACTTGAGTGGTCGTGCCACGAGCTAGTTCATTGTAGATTGTCCCACGCGAAACATTGAGTTTTCGCGCAAGCTCGCTTTTATTTGTAATTCCGGCATTCAAGTAGCCTTGAAGTTCTCCACGTTGAAATTGTGTAAGGCGTGGTTTCTTATTCGGTGTTTTTATGTTATCCTGTTCTAGCATCGTATTCGAAATCCCTTCTTATTGATTGGTGTAGGAGCCTCAATAATACACGATTTCGCGTACGATGTTTTTATTTTTCTAAAGTGTTCAACTTGATTCTACTATTCGCCATCGAAACAAAAAGACAGAATTTAATCTACACGTTTTGTAGATTAAATCTGCCTTTTTGTTTTAACAGCAACAATCTTTGAAAAAACAGCCTTACTTCCTGACTACCTCGTTGCCTTTATACACTGATGTAAGAGGCTATCGAAATTAACTCTATCTGCTCTTATTTTTACCAGATAGAAACTCGATCCTCCGGAGCTACATACATGCCATCTCCAGGCTTAATTCCATACGTATCATAGAATTGCTGGAAGTTCACAATCGTGCGGTTTACCCGAATTTTATTGGCTGAATGTACATCGTTTTTGCTCAGAACCTCTGCAAATTCTTTTGTAGTTGTAGATTTCCATATTTCAGCATTACTTTCGAAATATGCTTTATAATCTGGATTACTCATTTTGGATACAACTTGCAGTGAAGCGGCCATTCCACCTAAATCAGCGACATTCTCGCTTAGTGTAAGCTGACCGTCGTTCAACACACCCGGAATAATCTCAATGTTACTATAGAACTCAATCAGTTCCTGGTTTTTCTCTTTGAATTTCTTAAAGTCTTCTTCTGTCCACCAGTTATTTGCATTTCCGTTTTCATCGTATGCCGATCCGTTATTATCAAATGCATGGGTGATCTCATGGCCAATGACCATGCCAATAGCACCATAGTTTTCTTCAGGTTTAGCTTTAATATCATAGAAAGGTGCTTGGAGAATACCTGCTGGGAACGTAATTTCGTTATTAAGCGGATTGTAGAAAGCATTTACGGTATAAACACTCGTTGCCCATTCCGTTCTATCAACCGGTTTTCCTAGCTTGGCTTTCGTGTTATCAATGTATGCTTTCTTTACTGCGAAGGTATTAGTGAACAGTGAACCACCTTCGTCATATGTCTTGATCGCTACTTTGTCTAATGTCGTATCCCACTTATCTGGGTAACCGATCTTAACAATCATCGTATCCAGCTTTTTAATCGCTTTAGCTTTTGTCGTTTCTGACATCCAATCAAGAGATTTGATTCTTTCTTCATACGTAGCAATTAACTTCTCTACCATTTGCTCAACATCTTTTTTAGCTTCTGGTGAAAAATGTTTTTCTGCAAACATTTGCTCCAAATACCCGCTCATTGTGCCAGTTGTCATGGCTACTGCGATTTCCTGATCTGTTTTTTCTCCTGCAACACCGTATAACGTTGCAGAAAACTCATTTGCAGCGTCTCTGAATTCATCTGCCAACAAACCGCCTGTTGCTGAAAGCAGTTGTACTTTGGAGTAAGCTTTAAGTACGTCAAGATTAGCTTCAGTCAAGAGTTCTGCGCCTTTTTGCGCCAGCTTCACATCGAATACGATTACTTTATCAGCACTGTCGACTTTCATCGATTTCAAGACTTGTTTCATATCTACTGTTTTGAACATGTCATCGAATTGTTCGATCGTATACGGATTATAGAATTTATTGACATCGCCTTGTTCATGAGGTTCAAGCGATACAGAAGCTAGGCTTTTCTCCATTCCGTAAATTTTCTCGGCATGGGCTTTCGCTGCAGACTCTTCCTCCCCTGATGACACGAGAAGTTTGCTCATATATTGAATATAGGCTTTTTTCGCTTTCTCGTCTTCCGTTACAAAGCTGTTCTTGTCCAGACCGGTAGCTAATCCAGTGTAATACAAAGCATTTTCGCTACTGTTCTTTGCATCGCCCATGATTGCAAAGCTAAATAATGCGCTTAGACCCAATTCTTTCTCCAGGGTAAGATCTGCTTGAACGAGCTCGTCAAACGTTTTAGCCTCATTAATGGCCTTTACATATTTTTGAATAGGTTCAATCCCTTGTTTATTTCTATTTTTTGTATCTAACGCTGTCGTATAGAAGTCGGCAATTTTCTGTTCTTTTGTTCCTTCTGTGAACTGTTTGCCAGCTAACTCATTTATTATCTTTTCTATTTTATCGTTATTTTGCTTATGCAGCTCGGGAAATCCGCCGCCCATGATTTCTCCTGCCGGAATTGTCGATTTATTTAACCATTCCTTATTGATTGCTTCATAAAAATCGTCATTTAAATGGGAGCCTTCAAGCGTCCACACTCTGGCGATAATTTTTTGGAACTCATCGATCGTAATAGTGTCATTTACGCCTAATGTGCCGTCGGGTTTGCCCATCAGTACGCCTGCTTTTGCCAGTTTATCGATATCTTTCTTAGCCCAAGCGGGTACATCAGTGAACTCTACGCCAAATGTTCCACTGCGCAGATCATTTCCGACAGGCTCTGGTAATTCGCCGAATGCCCTACTCAACATGACTAAAGCTTCAACCTTCTTTGCTGGCTCATTCTCTCTTAAATCTTCGTTTTTAGAGTATTTCATAATGGCTTCTTTATTAATTCCTGGTTGATAAGCGTCTGCTGCCATCAACAAGGTTTTAACGATCTCTCCTCTTGTCGCTGGTGGCGACGTTTCATCGGCATACACCGATACGCTAACTGATAGGACCATTATTATGGCCATCAGTAACGATAAAAAATTCTTTTTCATCTTCGTGCTCCTCTTTAGTAAATTTGTATAAATAAAGATAAATGAGTGGAATTTAGGATTTCCATCATTTATATACCATTTTAGTTGATTTATTTCAGTTTGAAAATATGTAAGACGCTTTTAAGTTAGAGCGGTACACAAGTAAGGTCATTTTTAGTTAAAAATTCCAATATAATAGTATTACTTTAGAGTTTATTGTAGTGGTCAAATAAGAACTGCACTAAAATATATCACAATGAACCATACCACAAGAACCAGTTGCCAAAGTCGAAGGTAGCTTTTCTTATTATGCTAACGGTACAGGTTAATTGAAGATATTGACTAAATTATTTGAAGGTTAGGTATAAAAACACCTAAAAATAGGTACTGAATCCAAACGGTTCAAACATACAATCATTTACTTTTTCTTTATGATATCTTGCAAATGCGGTGGAAGTTCAAAAGTTTCCATATGTTTAAAATTTTTAAGTTTGATTTCATTTGGAGTTATAGAAAACGTTAGTTGGTCTCTTCCTACTGGGTTATGCGCACCCAAAACTGGAGTGACTTCAAGGGTTACTGAATACATAAAATCAGTTCCTGTTCTTTCCATATTTATAATTTTTATTTGATATGGATACACCAAGGGACGCTCTGTAAGATAATCTGAATAGTATTTAGAAACTGTTTCTTGGATATTGGGTAACAGTAGTGAAAAAAACATGTTCATTACTATTTCTTCTTTAGACTCTTTAGCAGGCTGATAATAATCTGATTCAGCATAAGATAATGTTGTTGAAATTAGAAATAACAGTGAAAAATAAGGAACTATAATAACTTTTTTCATTTTTCGCACCTCTTTTTTATCCTCTTTTTTATCCTCTTTTTTATGTTTATTTTGTTCGAAAAAGATTAACTTATCCCAACCAAATATTTTATTTTTTCTAATTAAGCTTAGTCTAATTAGAATAGGACTTGTGTTTATGATTAATTCTCATATTCTGCTTCCTCAATCGCTCCTGTAATCATTTATTTTTAACTTTTGGACGTTTATCTACCTTTGTGTTTCAGGATTTTATTCATTTTATTTAAAGAAAAGAATGTAAAGAAATGTACTTAAACTAACGGAGTGCGATTGTTCAATTAGAGCAATCACTTTTTCACTAACGATACAGTATTGTTTAAAAATCAAAGGGAAACATTAAGAAAAAACAGGTGGAAAGTATATGAATAATTATCCCTAATTGACACCGTTAGGGAAATGGGAAGGAATTTAAAAATAATTTAATACAGTTAGTTAAACGATTCTTTTCTTCACTGATATTATTATAGTAATCGTCCCTTTGTTAATACTAGAATTTGAATACAGGATATTGCAACATAACAGGAACATAGGAGGTATGAAATTTGAGGATCCAAAGAATAGATCATGTGGGAGTAATCGTAAATGATCTCTCTGCCGCTAAAGAGTTTTTTCTCGATTTTGGACTTGAGGTGAAGGGGGAATGGAAAATGGAAGGAGAGTTGATGGGATATGCAGTTGGGCTTAATGACGTTAAAGTAGCGTGTGTAGGATTGGGAACGCCAGACGGTCAAACATGGATAGAGCTAATCAAATTTTATACGCCGTCAGATGAAAAAGATATTCAGCAATCCCTTGCAAATACACTGGGTATCCGACATATTGCATTTACTGTTGAAGATATTGAAGCTGTTGTTGCCAAATTGAAAAAGAAGGGCACGGAAATATTTAGTGAGATACAGCAATATGAAGAAAGTTATAAATTATGCTACGTTCGTGGTCCAGAGGGAATTATTTTGGAGTTGGCTGAGGAAATCAAATAAGTAATGTTAATTTAATTGAAAGTACGACTCTTTGTTACTTTCTATTTTTTATGAAATGTACTTAAACTAACAGGTGCGATTGTTCAATTAGAGCAATCACTTTTTCACTAACGAAGCAGAAAAGTTATGCGAAATGTTCCTAGTTCAAATCGATGATGGTTACATCAATCTGGTAAAGGCTAGGCAGTTCCTTTTGGAATTGAAAGGTTATAACGAATCAAATGATAGGGTAACGCTAGAAGGGTCCTCACTTAGTCTAATAGCATTTGATTTAGTAAGAATGATGGTGTTATAAGGTGGGAGAAATTACCGTACCAGTTTGTCTGACGAAATCCTACTCGAAGGAGTGGTGTAATTCATGATGCTATCGACAATTCTCGGTATTGTTGAACATCGAGCGGCTCATCGGACATCTCCACCAGAATAAGGACTTTATCGGAATGTTCTAGTGATTTATCGGAACATATTAGTAATTTGTCGGAACGTTTCAGCGATTTATCGGAACCTTTTTCATTTTTATCGGAATTCTCCGCTAAATCGACATAAAAAAACAAAAAAATAAAAGAAGCGTCACTATCCTCGACAGATAGTGACACTTCTTTTTCACAAAGGGGATGGGAGAAATGTTCACGTTCAAACAAAGGGGTGTATGTTTGTTTTGTGATTTATTTCACAAGAATCACTTTATCACGGAATAATAAAATTAGCAATGAATCCAATAGTAGATTCACAAATTTGTCAAATAGAAAGCGATTACAGACAGTATTTTTTCAAGATACACACTTTTAATCATTTAGAAATCAAAAAAATTCATTATACTTTATTTTTTTTACCGTCAAACTAATCATAGAAAAAAGGCTGTAGAAATTTTCCTACAGCCTTTCTAATTAGTTATTCAACAATAATTTTTCTAACTCATTTAAACGTTCTTCAAATACTTTACATGCATCATCAATCGGTTTTGCTACGTTCATGTCAACACCCGCTGCCTTTAACACCTCGATTGGGAAATTAGAGCAACCTGCTTTTAAGAAGTTATTAATATAACGTTCTACAGCTGGTGTGCCTTCTTCTAAAATCTGTTTACTTAATGCTGTTGCAGCTGATTTACCTGTAGCATATTGATACACATAGTAATTATAGTAGAAGTGTGGAATACGAGCCCATTCTAAGCCGATTTCCTCATCTACAACAATATCCTCACCGAAGTATTGTTTATTTAAATTATAGTAAACCTCTGTTAGACGCTCTGCTGTTAAAGATTCACCATTCTTATCCATTTGATGGATTAGGTGTTCAAATTCAGCAAACATAGTTTGTCTGAAAACAGTACTTCTGAAGCCGTCTAACCAATGATTTAATAAATAAATTTTCTGTTGTGGATCTTCAATTGTTTTCAATAAATAATCATTTAACAGTTCTTCATTACATGTAGAAGCCACTTCAGCCACAAAAATAGAATAATCGCCATAAACAAACGGCTGGTTTTTACGTGAGTAATAACTGTGTACACTATGACCAAATTCATGAGCAAGTGTAAACAGATTATTAACATTGTCTTGCCAGTTCATTAAAATATATGGATTTGTTCCATAGGCGCCTGAAGAGTACGCACCACTGCGTTTCCCTTTGTTTTCTAAGACATCTACCCAACGGTTATCAAGGCCACTTTGGACAATACCTTGATATTCTTCACCGAGTGGCGCTAAGGCTTTTACTAAAATATCCTTCGCTTCGTCGTAAGTGACTTTCATATCAACTTCCTTAATGAGTGGCGCAAATAAATCCCACATATGCAGTTCGTCCACACCTAAAAGTTTCTTACGTAATGAAATATAGCGCTGCATAGCTGGCAAATGCTTATGGATTGTTTCTACTAATTGATCATAAACATTTTCCTGAATAAAGTTATTAGACATTGCAGCATGACGTGCAGAATCATAATTACGAATACGTGCGTTAACATTATGCTTTTTTACATTACCAGTTAATGTAGCAGCAAATGTATTTTTAAAGTTGCCATAAGTTTCGTACATGGCTTTAAAGGCATTTTCACGAACAGTGCCATCTTTGCTTTCTAAAAACTTAATATAGTTACCATGTGTTAGCTGTACTTCTTCTCCATCTTCATTTTTCACTTTAGGGAAGACGATATCAGCGTTATTTAACATACTAAATGCATTTGAAGCGGTACCTGTAACCTCAGACATTTGTGCAAGTAATGCTTCTTGCTCTGCCGGTAATACGTGCGGACGTGCCATTGTTATTTCTTTTAAAGATTGCTTATACAGTTGTAAATCTTTATTTTCTGCTAAGTAACTTTCTATTGTTTCTTCACTCAATGATAAAATCTCTGGTGTTAAGAAAGATAGGGCAGCTGAGATACTAGTCGCCAATGTTTGAATACGACTATTCATATCCTGGTAGGAGCTATTTGTCGTATCTTGGTCATTACGCATATGGGCATACGTGTAAAGCTTCATTGCACGTTCATAAATATCATCGTGATATGTTAGAACTGCTAATAAAGCATCTGCTCCATTTTTTAAAGTACCTGCATAGCTAGGTGCCTTTTTAGCAATTTCTGCGACTTCCTTATATTCCGCTTCCCATAGGGCGTCAGTTGCAAAAATATCCTCCAAGCGCCAAGTTAACTCTTCTGGAACTTCATTTCTTAATAAAACTTTATTGCTGTTACTAGCCATGTGCCAGCCCCCCTATATATGTGAGTTTTTCCTATACTCTCATATTTTCTCAGTATATTGTGGCAATTGCAAATAAATGTGCGTACACTTGCTCATAAATATCCGGAAAATAATCATTTTTTTGATAACTTTTCGCTAGCACCATTCCATAATTTTCGATAGCCTGTACTGCTCGATCTGTAATCTCTATATTTTGTTGAAGTAAAAACAATCTAATCTCTCTCTCAGATAGTTCATGAGGTAATAATTGTAAACCTCGACAATAATGATGTAAAATCGTTTGCCATTCAATAGGAAACAACGGAATCGCTTCCGCATCTTTTACCGGGACACCCACGTAATCAGGCATAGCAGTTAGAGCAAAGCGTAATTCATAACTACTTCGTAAAAATGAATCTCGCGCCCCTTTCTTACTATGTAATAATCGCTGATACACAAATTGCTTACACTGCTTTTTATAAAGCTGCCAATAAAGACGAAATTCCTCTTTCGTTATTGAAGTAGGCACATAAAAGGGAAGATGCTGCTTGTGAATAGTTAGTTCTTGTACTTTGCCTATAAAAGTATGCCCATGAACATGAAGAAGATTCGTCCAGTAAATAAATCTCGATACCTTTGCATCATAGGTTACTAAATAAGACAAGCCTTGCGCTGTAGTAGTAATCATTTTTTGCATAATTGGAGCAATAAAAATCTTTTGAATACCTTGTGTTGATTGTCTTTGAGGTGTTTGAAAAAGCCACAATGGCTGTATTGAATTTTTCTCATATCCAGATGTACGCAATTGCCACTTTTCATGAGAAATTGAGCTACATTGAAATTCAATGGCAATTTGCTTTTGCTCTTTTATCAAAAGTACATCTGGCCGCTGTGAAAGATTCGGTAAATAAGGCTCCAGCTTTACTGTATGCCCGAGTTTTCTCAGCCATTCAAATAATTGAATCTTTCCTTGTAAATGAAGTTTTGATTCACCCTCTGAAAATAATTGTACACAGCTATTATTGGCGTTATGAGCAAAATGAGGAATATTATATTCACCTATCTTTAATTGGACAGGCTGTAGGCATTGAGGACAATAAAATTTCATTTGTTGCCTAAATCGTTGTAAAGCTTCCCTTGAATATTGATATGGGAGAAAAAGCTGCTGCTGCTCGTTATAAGCACTAAGCATAAAATCATCTCCTTTTTGACTAATTGTAAAGGAGTGGTTTTATAGCACCAAATAAATAACGGCTTTTCCTTGAAATTTAAAAAATGCCACCTTTTAATGAGTTCTACATACAATATGAAGCTTCCTAAAACGTTCTTTGCAACTAACTGACAGACCTACTCAGTTGCAGGTTCTTAATTAACCAGTTTTTCATCTATATCTAAAATTGATATTATTGAACCTTTTAAATAAAAAGACTGTAAACAATCTTGAATCTCATCAAGTTTGTTTACAGTCTAAGTCTTTGAATCAGAAGCTTATTGTTTTAAATGAAATATTTTCGTACTGTTTCGAAGCAATTAAATTCCATAATTTGTTCGCCATATTCCTCTAGGCGATGGATTGTGAAATTTGATGGGATTAAAAATTCTTTGATAACTGCATTTCTATCGTGACGATTTAGGTCATCATCTGCGTTCGCAAAGTCAACTACCAAATAGTACCAATCTTCATATTTAAATAATGAGGAATCCACTAATTCATCTGTCATGCGTTTTGCTACAGGGATTAACTCATCAATATCTTTAAATTTATAAACATAAATGTCTGTATCCATAAATAATTCTGATTCATCAATGTCACCAAATTGAGTTAGTTGACTGAGAAGATCCTCTCCAACGTCGTCGAATGGGGCAAACATATCTTTGTGTTCATCAAAATGCGATTGACCATCTAAGGTTTCACCGTCTTTTAAAATATGTGCACGTGTGACAATGATTTCTAAGCCTACTTCAGATGCATTGATATGAATCCAAATCGGACCTTCTACATCAAAATAATCCTCCGTGTTTACTTCATCAATCATATCCCAAAAAAGTTGTTCACCCTTTGCTCGATTGTACCAAATTTCTTCACGACTATAGCCGCGATCCTCTATATCATTGTACGTAATAAAGAGCTTGAGTGTATTTTCGTTTACACGTTCGATGTCCACTAGACCTCATCTCCCTTCACTGTCATTTGTCGAAAAACAGTTTTGTTTCATTAGTATGCTATTATTCATTGTTTTTAACCTCATACTCCATTTGTTTTTCAACCTTTGACCACACTACAGTAAAACCGCCTGAGCAACCGAAATCAAAATTTAATTGTCCACAGTTGTCTCTAATTCTATTGTATGCTGTCCTGTCATAAAATGAAAAGGATATACACCGTTTCACAGAAGATATTTGAATTATTGAAATTGTAGTAAACTATTAAGTTTAAATCAAGTTTAACATACTTTTACGGAAATATATGACTTTCCCCTACTAATTATTATACTTTATATAGAAGGTTTTACATAAGTAAAACACAAAAAAATAGATGTCACAATATGCTTGTTGCATTTGTAACATCTAATACTTATTTTATGCAGAACTCGGAGATATTAGTTCACCATACGCTGTGCTTCTTGCAATTGATAAGCACGTACTTTACGAGGTAGGAAACGACGAATCTCATCCTCGTTATAGCCAACTTGTAAACGTTTCTCGTCTAAAATGATTGGGCGACGTAATAAACCTGGATACTCTTGAATTAATTCATATAAGCGTTGTAATGGCAAGCTTTCAACATCTACATTTAATTTTTGGAAAATCTTCGAGCGGGTTGAAATAATTTCATCCGTACCATCCTCTGTCATACGTAAAATTTCTTTAATTTCACGAATGCTTAACGGTTCGGAAAATATATTACGTTCTGTATATGGGATTTCATGCTCCTCTAACCATGCTTTCGCTTTTCGGCAAGACGTACAACTTGGTGATGTAAATAAAGTTACTATCATACTGACACATCCTTTCCTTTTAATCATTATCTATAAACCAGTGTGTTAAATTAGAATTAATGTAATGTAAAACTACATACCCATTATACAGTACTCTGTTGTATTTGAATATAGTTCCAATAAAAAAAAGAATAACTTTATCACGAAATTTTCTGTCTATTTACATAACATCCAAAGTAGTTACTTCTTTGTATGCTTCATGCACTACTATTAATATTCCCATTCGCTGAACATTTTAAACATCCATTTCTTAATTGCCCTTGTTCTCATTTAAAAATCTTAAACGAGAATATTGTCAGCCTAGTATGTACAAATCTAGACGTATATTTACTAATATTGGTTGCTTTTCTAACAAAAAAGAACAGCAAAAATAGCATATAAGTTTTTTCAGAAAAAAAACACCGCCAAAAGTCTGACTTTCCACACTTGCATTACACCGAGCCTTTATAATATAATTCTTTGCAACAAATCAATTCCACCTCGCCATCTACACAGATGGAAGAAGACGGTTATTGAATGAACTAAAAACGCTGACGAAGAGTAGTACTTATGCACTTTACACGTTTAGAGAGTCTGTGGTTGCTGCAAACAGATCGTGTAAGCATTTGGAATGGACTTCCGAGTTAGCTTTGTGAACGTCTAAGTATCCTTACTTGAGTCTATTAGCAAAGCTCGTCCCTTCACGTTACGAAGCAAAGTGGCCGTTTTAGGCAAGCTGGGTGGTACCGCGGATTCAAACATCATTCGTCCCTTCATTAGAAAAACTAATGAGGACGCATGATGTTTTTTATTTCGGCACTTATGTAAAAACGTCTAAGGGACTTAAATTCAAGGAGGAAATGACAATGACAACTATTTTTTCAGGCGTACAGCCAACCGGTATTGTTACTTTAGGGAACTATTTAGGAGCATTCAAGCAATTCCCTGCATTACAAGATGAAGGTGATGCTGTGTATTGTATCGTTGATCAGCATGCCATAACAGTGGCACAAGATCCAAAAGAATTACGTCAAAATATTCGCAACTTAGCAGCTACGTATATTGCTACTGGCATCGATCCAACAAAATCTACATTATTTATTCAATCTGAGGTGCCAGCTCATGCACAGGCAGGCTGGATGTTACAATGTGTCGCATCGATTGGAGAGCTTGAACGTATGACACAGTTCAAGGATAAATCTCATGGTAAAGAAAGTGTTTCTGCAGCTCTTTTAACATATCCACCACTAATGGCAGCAGACATCCTTTTGTACAACACAAACATTGTTCCAGTTGGCGATGACCAGAAACAGCATATTGAGCTTACTCGTGATCTTGCAGAACGCTTTAACAAACGTTATGGTGATGTTTTAACGATTCCTGAAATTCAATTACCAAAAGCAGGAGCTCGTATTAAATCACTTCAAGAGCCAACAAAGAAAATGAGTAAATCAGATCCAAATACAAAAGCTACAATTAAGCTTTTAGATTCAGCGAAAGATATTGAGAAAAAAATTAAATCAGCTGTAACTGACTCTGATGGTATTGTGGCATTTGATGTGGAAAATAAACCTGGCGTTTCTAATTTACTAACAATCGAGTCTGCCATTTCAGGCGTATCTATTGACGATCTTGTAAAAAAATACGAAGGCGTTGGTTATGGTGGTTTCAAGCAAGGTGTTGCAGCAGCAGTTATTGATCACCTTACACCAATTCAAGAGAAGTTCTACAATTTAGTAGAATCCTCAGCATTAGATACTATTTTAGATGAAGGCGCTGAAAAGGCAAACGCTATTGCTAGCGCTACATTAAAACGCATGGAAGAAGCAATGGGCCTTGGTCGTGCGCGTCGCTAAAAGAAAACGGAATTGATCTTGTAGCTTTGGCGAAATTGATTGTAAGAGCTTGGCCAAAAAGAGAATAAGAGAAGCGTCACATTTTATCTTTTATGTCTAGAGTCTTATCAAAACCAAGATCAAAAACAATAGCACATAACACAATGGCTGATCCAATAGCCATATAAAATTCTGTTGTATGCACCATGAATTTAAAAACAACTATCCAGGAATATCCGAGTGTCCGATAATTCAAATACAATATGAGATTCCCTAATGAGAGAATCAATAGGCCGTAGCATATTAAAAATAAAAAGAGTCGGAACATAATAAGGGCATCCTTTCTATTTCTTCTTACTTATCATCTATTCACAAAACTATAAAAAAAGACGTCAGCCACGTAAATTGGCTGACGTTTTTTATGTAAGGCTCTTCTGCAAAACGAGGGGTTGATTTCCGTTCCGACTGGGCGCTTTGTAGCTGTCGCTTTGCTTTCGCTACAGAAAACATTTGCCGCTGACGCTTCGCTTTCGCGCAGAGCAGAGCTTCCTGGGGGCGTCCGATGAGCCGCTTCACTCGCGATGCTCGCTCCAGGGTCTCATCTGTGACGCTGATCCCCAAGGAGTCGCCCAGTCTCCACTCCAATCAACCGCTCTGTAAACAAAATGCCTTTATATGCGAAAACATCGCGTCAGCAACAAGTGTTATTTGTGCAAAAGCGAAGCAACACAACAACAACAACAACAACAACAACAACAGATGTACAATCGTTTCACTGTTATAAGTCAATTCTGTTTGGTTATGATAAGTAGACATAGCATTCACTTTTTTAATGGTAAAATATATCTCGCAACGGACATTAATTTTTTTAAAACATTGATGACACTTTAATTAACTGCCCCGATTGGTGAAAACAAATAAACAGTGGGGATGAAAAACCCCCACTGTTTTAATTTTACTTTATTATTCCTCAATTTTTTTGAATAAAAGACTAGCGTTATGTCCACCAAATCCAAGTGAGTTACTCATAGCATATTTAATATCTGCCTCACGAGCTTCATTTGGTACATAATCTAAATCACATTCTGGATCTGGATCTACTAAATTAATTGTTGGTGGTAAAATGCCTTCTTTAAGAGCTAGCGCTGTGAAAATAGCTTCAACACCACCAGCTGCACCTAATAAATGACCTGTCATCGACTTTGTAGAACTCATTGCAAGTTTATAAGCATGTTCCCCAAAGGCAGCCTTTACAGCCTGTGTTTCAAATAAATCATTATATGGTGTGCTTGTTCCATGTGCATTAATATAGTCAACTTGTGAAGCTTCTACACCGCCATCAGCTAATGCTTGCAACATTGCACGTGAAGCACCTTCTCCTTCTGGGGCTGGAGCTGTAATATGATGAGCATCACCTGTTGAACCATAGCCAAGAACTTCCGCATAGATTTTTGCACCGCGTGCTTTTGCGTGCTCATACTCTTCTAAAATGACAATCCCTGCGCCCTCACCGATAATGAAACCATCGCGATTTTTATCGAATGGACGACAAGCCTTTTGTGGATCTGTATTTAAAGATAAAGCAGTATTTGCACAGAAGCCTGCCACTGCCATCGTAACGATTGGCGACTCAGCACCACCAGAAATCATGACATCTGCATCGCCACGTTCGATTACTTTAAAAGCATCCCCAATCGAGTTTGTTCCTGAAGCACAAGCAGTTACTGAGCAAGAGTTAATGCCCTTTGCACCAAAGTGAATCGATACTTGGCCTGAAGCCATATCCGGAATCATCATTGGGATAAAGAATGGACTTACACGTCTTGCGCCACGCTCTTGGAATGTTACAAATTGTTGTTCATATGTTTCCATACCACCGATACCAGAGCCAATCCAAACACCTGCACGTGGTGCTAGCTCTTCATCGATCGTTAATTGTGAATCTTCCATCGCCATAATAGACGCTGCTAGAGCGTACTGTGTAAAGCGGTCCATTTTACGAGCTTCTTTACGTTCGATATATTTTTCAATATCAAAGTCTTTCACTTCAGCAGCGATTTTTGCTGCGAATTGATCTTTATTTAAACGAGTTAACTCGCCAATCCCTGATTTTCCAGCTTTAATGTTAGCCCATGTTTCTTCGATGCTATTCCCTAGTGGTGTAACTGCGCCAATTCCTGTAATTACTACTCGTCGTTTACTCATTGTCTTACTCCCCTCAAGCATTTTTAGTTATTATTTTCCCCATCTCATTGCAACGGCGCCCCATGTTAAGCCACCGCCAAATCCAACAAGTACTAATAAATCATCATCTTTTATCTTACCTGCTTCAAGCTCATCTACCAAGGAAATACCGATAGATGCTGCTGACGTATTACCATATTTGTGAATCGTTTTTGACATTTTTTCTGGTGGTAGCTCTAGACGCTCACGAGCAGATTCCATAATTCGAATATTCGCCTGATGCGGCACTAAAAAATCTACATCTTCTTTTGTTAAACCTGCTTTATTTAACACGGTTACTGCAGATTCACCCATTTGACGTACTGCAAACTTAAATACTTCACGGCCATTCATAGCGATTGTGTCCTGCTGTGTTAAAGATAAATGCTTTCCACCTGTACCATCAGCTCCAAGCTCAAATGATAAGATACCTCTACCTTCTGATACTTGACCAACAATTGCTGCACATGCACCGTCACCGAATAACACTGCTGTATTGCGATCTTCCCAATCAAGTACCTTCGACAGCTTTTCAACACCTACTACTAAGACATATTTATAAGCATTTGCTTCTACAAATTGCTTTGCTGTCACTAAACTATATATAAATCCTGCACAAGCAGCCGATTGGTCCATCGCTGCTGCATTAACTGCTCCAATTTGCTCCTGAACCATACATGCTACACTTGGAAACATTTGATCTTGAGTTACAGTTGCTACAAGTATTAAGCCTATTTCTTCAGGTGTAATACCCGCATTTGCAATAGCCTCTTTTGCAGCAGCTACTGCTAAATCTGAAGTTTCCTGATCATCTGCGGCAAAATGACGTTCTTCAATCCCAGTTCGAGTTCGAATCCATTCATCCGAAGTGTCCATAATTTTTTCTAAATCAAAATTTGTAACGACCTTCTCCGGAACATATTTGCCTATTCCTATAATACCAGCGTTCATTTAGCAACCCCTCTGCTTTCTTACTATCAATTATTAGTAACTGGTCATAATTATAACTCATAATGAAGGAATGGTGCAAGATGATTTAAATTCAAGGCCTTAAAGCTAGCAGTATCAAGGGGTTTAATGATATGTACAGTTTTCTTAACAAAGTAAAATAATGGGCTCATCACCATAATGTGTGGTTGATTTTCCTTCCGACTGAGGCGTCCGATAAGCCCTAAAGAGTCGCCCAGCCGGAACGAAGAGCAACTTATATACATGGCATACGTTTTAACGAATGTTATCCACAATTTTTAATGATGATGCAAGAAAAAGCATATTTTCGGGGATCAGCGAGGCTGAAAAATGTACTAATGGTGGTTAATGAAAAAAAGCTGCAAATAAATCTGCAGCTTTTAGCTTAATTGCTAACATATATTATCAACAACGCAAAAGTCGATATCGTAAAAAGATGAAAGGTGGCTCTCGCATGGATTTGCGTACGTCCAACCCATTCTCTAATAGGTCGTTAAGGATCACGTTTTCTTTTGAACACTTAGTACTCTGAAGAAATCGCTTGATGGGTTGTAGCACAGAAGGTTTCAAACGACGTGTTGTACGTTTCTTTTTATGTGGTGTGCTACCGTAGTTGTGACAACGTAATAGTCGACACTTTAATCGTCTGGTGTTGCGGTGGTGTTTTTGGTTCAATAAACAAAGTTGAATAATACGCATCCGCAATGGTAATCAAGTAAATCAAAAAAAGTAATTGTTTCATTCAATGGTTCAAAACTTCATTTCTCCCTTTTTTCGGTTCTATCAATTCGAATTGTATAGTTATAATACGAATGGTACGTAAAAAGGTTTCATATTTAATGACCAGCTCACAGAAGATCCCTTAAATACCCATCAAGCTAATTTCGCTTTTGAAAAGCTCTAGTTCACTATGTACCAGCTCGTATTGAGATAGCTTAGACTACACCATTGGTTTGAATAATAGATAACCATATGCTAATCCTTTTACTCCGTAGAATAAAATTGGAGCGAGTATGAACCATGCTAATTTTTTATCCAATACTTCAACCTTTTCTTTACTAGTCTTTTTCTCTATCACTTTTTCAATCAATAAAACAAAGATAATAATCATACCTACCAACAATAATGAAAAAATCATTTTCCACATTAATGTAGAAGCTAAGAAAAGATACACTTCCGGGAACAGAAGGAAATCGAAAATAGGTATGAACCAATCGAATAGTTTACCGTCTAAAATGTTCTCAATTGATGGTTGTTCGTTCGTTAGTTGCCTTTTAACTTCTTTAATAATTTCTTTTAAAAAATCTCTCATTCTCTTTCCACCTTATAACTCTTATTATATTTCCAATATTTTCTACGGAGTTGAAAGTAAAAAGTTTCGTTGAAGATTTTAAAACCATCGCTTAAGACATAATAAAAAGCCACAATTGTCTAAAATAACTCTTCAAACTCATAATGAAGAACAGGTGCAAGCCGAAATAAAATTAATGCTTTTTGCCCTATTCTTCTCGACCACGTATCGAGCGGCTACGACACTCTCCTGCATTAAGTATTTGCTTCGGTTTCGAATTGCATTAAATTAAAAAAGTAGTAAGGTTATCGTTGTGACAAATTCGCCATGTTTCACGGAAAAGGTTCTTTTTTTTTCGATTTATGTTATGATATGATAATGAATATGTAGTAAAACTTTATGATAAAAAGTTCGGTTGAGGTGAAATTAATGCAATATATCGTAACGTTCATATGGTCATTCCTACTAGTTTCAATGTTAAACTACGTAGTAAGCTCTGTACTTGGCGTACCATTTGAATTCCAAACGGGTGCAATCGTATCAGTTGTATTCTCAATTCTTATTTTCGTTATTGGTGCAATTATTCCAAACGAGCCAACTCCAGAAGCTGCAGACCATCATTAATTTAAACAAGAAAGACCTGTTCCGCATCGTGCGAAACAGGTTTTTTCATGTTATTTTTCAACAATACATTGGCCATCGTGTATTCTAATGTGCAATGTTTCTCCCGGTAATACTTCACCACGTAGCAATTCTTTTGCAACTGCCGTTTCAATATAACGCTGCACGAAGCGTTTTAGTGGTCTTGCGCCAAACTGAGCATCCGCACCTTGTTCTACAACCCAATCAATTACATCTTGTTCTACTTGTAAAGTAATATCTTGCTCTGCAACTCGTTTGACAAGCTGTTCGACATATTTCCAAGCAATCGCTGTAAAGTGCTTATCTGATAGTGCGTGGAACATAATAATGTCGTCCATACGATTTAACAACTCTGGTTTAAAGTGCTGTCGCAGTGCAGCCATCACTAAATCCTCAACTGCTCCATCATCCTCTTTTGCTTCCATCAAATAGTTTGAACCAATGTTAGAAGTTAAAATGACTACTGTGTTCGTAAAGTTGACCATACGACCTTGACTATCAGTAATGCGTCCATCATCTAAAATTTGCAGTAAAATATTCGCGACATCTGGGTGTGCCTTTTCAATTTCATCTAGTAATACAACTGAATATGGATTACGGCGAACAGCTTCTGTTAATTGTCCACCTTCCTCATAGCCAATATAACCTGGAGGCGCCCCTACAAGACGTGATACGCTATGTTTCTCCATATATTCGCTCATATCAATACGAATAAAATGATCCTCAGAATCAAACAGCTGTGCAGCTAGTGCCTTCGCAAGCTCTGTTTTACCAACACCAGTTGGTCCTAGGAATAAAAAGCTACCAATTGGTCGATGTGGATCTTTGATACCAGCCCGCGCACGCCATACCGCTTCTGTGACAAGCTGTACGGCATTGTCCTGACCGATAACACGTTCATGTAATGTATCTTTTAAACGCAATAATTTTTCGCGCTCACCTTCTACTAATTTTGTCACCGGTATTCCTGTCCATCGTGAAACAATAGACGCGATTTCATCAGCTGTTACCTCTTCGCGTAAAATACGTGATTCCGTACCATTCTCTAATTGTTTTTCCATCTCTTGAATTTCCTTTTCAAGTGTAGGCATTTTCCCATGACGTAGTTCAGCTGCTTTATTTAAATCATATTTACTTTCTGCTTCATCTAAGTCATGGCGGTATTTATCAAGCGTTTCACGTTTTTTCTGAATGGCATGTAACGCTGCTTTTTCAGTTTCCCATTGTTTAAGCATGCCCTCAGAGGATTCTTTTAGCTTTTTTAATTCCTCACGTAGTTGCTCTAGACGCTTTTTACTTGCCTCGTCCTTTTCCTTACGCAGTGCTTGTTCCTCAATTTCAAGCTGCATAATACGGCGCTTTACTGCATCCAATTCCTGTGGCATGGAATCAATTTCTGTTCGAATCATTGCACATGCTTCATCTATTAAATCAATGGCTTTATCCGGCAAGAAGCGCTCTGTAATATAGCGATTCGAAAGCTCTGCTGCCGCTACAATAGCTCGGTCATGAATACGTACCGCATGATGTAACTCAAAGCGCTCTTTTAAGCCACGTAAAATGGAAACTGTATCCTCAATAGATGGTTCACGTACAAGTACTTGTTGAAAACGACGCTCTAAAGCAGGGTCTTTTTCAATATACATACGGTATTCATCTAATGTTGTAGCACCGATACAATGTAACTCTCCTCGTGCAAGCATTGGCTTTAACATATTCCCAGCATCCATTGCCCCATCCGTTTTACCTGCACCAACTATTGTATGAATTTCATCAATAAATAAAATGATACGCCCTTCAGATTCCTTCACTTCTTTAAGTACACCTTTTAAGCGTTCTTCAAATTGACCTCGATAACTAGCACCCGCTATTAAAGCACTCATATCAAGCTCGTACAATACGCAATCTTTTAATCCCTCAGGTACATCACCTTTGACAATACGTTGAGCTAACCCTTCTACGATTGCTGTTTTACCAACACCTGGCTCACCTATTAAGACAGGGTTATTTTTCGTTTTACGCGTTAAAATACGAATAACATTACGAATTTCTTCGTCACGACCGATAACCGGGTCCATTTTGCCGTTTTTCACTTCTTCAATCAAATTACGTCCAAATTGCTCCAATGGTTTTTTATTATCTGTTTGTTGAAATTGCATATTTAGCACTCCTTTTGAATAATGTTAGCGGAATCCCGTTTGCCATTCTGTTTAATGAAAAGAGTTTGACCTTTTCTGACTAACTTTATTTTACAACAAACGACAAACCTTAGCAAAGAATAAGCTCTAAAATTCCTTCACTTCTACCTGAAAAGTTACGCTATAATAAAAGCATGTTTCTTAGATTTAGTATCGAAATTATTCACCATCCTTTTGTAATAAACAGCCACTTATTACAAAAAGAAAGAGATGTGTTGGACATATGGTTTTAATGGATAATATGCAAGAGCAATTTCACGATCTTTTTCAAAAGCACGGTGTTTTTATTAAAGTGAATAAGGATAGTAAAATTTTTTTAGAAGGCGAACGTGCGAAAGAAATATACTATATAAAAACAGGAGCTATCTCGATTAGTCAGGAAACTGAGAACGGGAAGGAACTAACAATTCGAATTTGTGGTCCAGATAGTATGATTGGTGAAGGCTCATTATTTTGTAACTTTACGTATCATTCCATGACTGCTAAAGTATTAGAACCCTCTAGTTTATATGTTCTAAGCCTTAAATCATTGGAACTTTTATTAGTAGAACAACCTAATTTAATGGTGGAATATATGAAGTGGTTGCAAACAGAAAATTTAAAGCATCAAAGTCGTTTGCGTGATCTAGTTTTAAACGGTAAAAAAGGCGCTTTATTTTCAACGCTCATCCGTCTTACGAACACTTATGGTAAGCCTTTAGAAAATGGCAACGTTTTTATTGATTTCCCATTAACAAATACTGAATTTGCTAATTTATGTGCGACGAGTAGAGAAATGATCAATCGCATGCTTAATGATTTAAAGAAACACAATATTATTTCCTTCGAAAAGAGTTATATAACCATTCACGATTTACAATTTTTAAAGGATGAAATCGCCTGTGAGAATTGTCCGTTACAAATATGTCGTATCGACTAATACGCTAATCCCCGCTTACCGTTATAAGCGGGGATTTTATGTTATAGAAAAACTATGCCGTTAAAGCATGGCTCTTTAGCAAAATGAGGGGTTGATTTCCGTTCCGGCTGGGCGCTTTGTAGCTGACGCTTCGCTTTCGCTACATAAAACATTTGCCGCTGACGCTTTGCTTTCGCGCAGAGCAGAGCTTCCTGGGGGCGTCCGATGATCCGCTTCACTAAGTATATATCTTCTGACATGTCACTCTAATTTATTATGATAAAACGAAACTTCAGCAAAGAGGGTTTCTGTGAGATAGCGTAGCGGTAGCAACAATGGGGTTTCTGGGCGAAAGCGTAGTGTTAACGTAGCGACAGCAACAAGATGTGTTTCTGGGCGAAAGCGTAGTGGTAGCGGCAACAATGTTTTTCATGTACGAAAGCGTAGCGGCTCGATGCTCCAAAATACCGACCGCTGATAAAATACCTACAATCGCTGATAACTTCGTGATACCGCTGATAAAATGCCTACAATCGCTGATAACTTCGAGAAAACCGCTGATAAAACACCTACAATCGCTGATAACTTCGTGATATCGCTGATAAAATACCTACAATCGCTGATAACTTCGTGATATCGCTGATAATTTCGAGATATCGCTGATAAAACGCCTACAATCGCTGATAACTTCGTGATACCGCTGATATCATCAGAAAAGCGCGAGAAATCAATGTTTCTACAATTGATTTCTCACGCTTTTTAAGGTTTTGACCAGTTTTGTCCCAGCCTCTTTCATGTGCTCTAAGCGGACTTATCGTACACCTAATGCCATTTTTGCATAGCGAGACATTCTATCTTTTGACCACGGTGGATTCCATACAATATTAACATTTGTACTTTTTACCTCCGGAAGCTCACCTAATGCTGTATTCACTTGATCAACAATAACAGGTCCCATTGGGCAGCCCATAGATGTTAGCGTCATTGTAACCGTTGCTACACCTTCTTCATCTAAATCTACATCATATACTAAACCTAAGTTGACGATATCAATACCAAGCTCAGGGTCAATTACATTTTCTAATGCACCGAACATGCTGTCTTTCATATCTTGATCCATCTGTATTTCTCCTTCCATCACAGTGTTAACTTAATCATAGCAGATGCATCTTATTATGCCAAATGCTGTGCAAGCCATTCAGTTGCTGCTAACATACCGTCTCGTGATACTGCGTGGCCTGCTTTTTTATTAGCCAAAAATTTTAAGTCTTCCGGATTTGTTTCATAGTATTGGCATAAAGTTAAATAAAACTTATACGTATCTTTGAAAGGTACAGTTTTATCTAATTCCCCATGCCAAAATAGGACAGGTCGTCCTGCAAATTTTTCTGGTGTTAGGCTAATATCATATTTAGCTAGCAGCTCATTAGTTTGCTGTACCTCTTCTTCGGACATTGGCCAATTAACACCGTTATTAGTGAACTGTTGTAATTGATATTCACCTAATTTAATAAAACCTGGCGCCCCCATACATACTGCAGCTGTTTTAATCCAATCATAAAGCTTTAAGCAGCCTGACGTCACAATTCCACCCATCGATGTACCGGCGATGCCAATTTTATCATTCACTAATAATTGTTTATTCTTTAATTCATTATATAATTGTTCAACTTCATGAATAGAATTTAAAACAATATCCCAAAAATGTAAGTTCATTTGCATCTCAGATAGACCTTCACTACGGTCACCATGCAATTTTGCATCTGGTAATAGGACACGCACCCCTTTATCTACTAATTGATATGCATAATGTAAGTTATGTTCTTTTGCACTCATAAAGCCATGTATGAAAATTACTACCGGGGTTTCTTCATTCATATTTTCAGTATGTATATGTAATAAAGGAATATTTCCCCACGTTTCTTTCTCAACAATCATCTTTGTCACTCCCTATTACTGTCTCATCTTTATGTTAGCAAACTTTTTCCAATGTGACAAAATTTTGACGAACGGATGACAAAGAGATACTATTCAAACTATAGGAAAGGGGCAATGAATTATGAAACCACATTTAATCGTTTTAGACTTAGATGGTACGTTATTAACAGACCAACAACAAATTTCCACAAAAACTAAAAATACATTATTGCAGGCAAAGGAACAAGGTCATCAAGTGATGATTGCTACAGGTCGCCCTTATCGTGCGAGTGATATTTACTACAAGGAGCTTGACCTGAAAACACCCATTGTAAATTTCAATGGAGCATATGTGCATCACCCAAAAAATGCTTCTTGGCACCATATGCACACACCAATAGATTTAAGTGTTGTGCATGATGTCGTCGATTCCATTAATAGCTATGAGTACGAAAATATTATTGCGGAAGTTAAGGACGATATTTACGTGCATACAGAGGATGAACGGATATTAAATATTTTTAATATGGGGAATCCCAAAATTACTCATGGGGATCTATATACTCATTTACTAGACAACCCAACTAGTTTACTGATTCAAGCTAATGATATGAATTCAATGGTTATTCGTGATCATTTACATGCTGTTCATGCAGAGGTCATTGAACATCGTCGCTGGGGTGCACCATTTCATATTATTGAGATTGTTCGCCGTGGCTTAAATAAAGCAGTGGGAATCGCTCATGTAGCAAAGGATTTAGGTATCCCACGAGAGCGTATTATCGCATTCGGTGATGAAGATAATGATTTAGAAATGATTGAATATGCAGGACTTGGTGTTGCAATGGGAAATGGCATTCCTACTTTAAAAAATATTGCCAATGAAATTACCACAACCAATAATGACGATGGTATCGCTAAAATACTCATTGAACGCTTGAAATTAACATAATTAAATAGTAAGTTCAAATTAATATTCCCATTTTTATGATTTAACTTTATTCAGAAGTACCATTTAACACGAATGAGTACTTACTGAATAAAGTTCTCTCAATCAATCCTGAACGATACTAAAACTCGATATGATTATTTATCTATAATACTAGAAATTAATTTAGAGAAGCATAGGTGACGAGAAATCTCGACACTTGTTTGCCTGCTATGTATACGTATTTAAAAACTTTTCATATAGAGTTAAAAGAATGTTAAATTAGGGGGACAAATGATGAAGATTTTTACTGATAGTGGATGTGATTTATCGAAATCTTACTTCGAAGAAAACAATATTGAACTTCTTCCACTAAGAGTGCTATTGAACAATAAAGAATATGATGATGTCATTTCGATTGATTCCATAGAAATTTACGATGCTATTCGTCAAGGTGATCGCCCAAAAACATCCCAAGTGTCACCAGAGCTTTTTCTCAAGCATTTTGAAAATCTAGCAAAAAATGAAGAGGAAGGCATCTATATTGCCATTTCATCTGAATTATCAGGCACCTATAATACTGCAGTCATGGTTCGCAATCAAGTACAAGAGCAATATCCATCATTAAAATTAGCGATCATCGATTCTAAATGTGCTTCATTAGGTTTTGGCCAAGTAGTCGAGGAAGCAGTCCGACTTCGAAATACAGGTGCTTCATTGAAGGAAATTGAAGCAAAAATCACTGCCCTTGCCTCACAAATGGAACACATATTCACAGTTGAGGATTTAGATTACCTCGCTAAAGGTGGACGTGTATCAAAGGCAAGCGCATTTCTTGGAGGGCTTCTAAGCATTAAACCTATTTTAAATGTAGAGGACGGTAAGCTTGTGCCCCTCGAAAAATCACGCGGACGCAAAAAAGCCCTCACTCGCATGTTAGATTTAATGCAGGAACGTGGCGGGAACTTCTCTGAAAAAGTAGTTGGCATTAGCCATAGTGATGATATAGACTTTGCCAACGATGTAAAGGCTTCTATCCAAGAAAGATTTTCTCCAAAAGCCATCCAAGTAACAATGATTGGTTCAGCGATCGGCTCCCATGTTGGACCAGGTACAATTGCCATCTTCTTTACGAATAAAAGCTATCAAGCTTAACAAAAACCCCCTTCACACTTAAATAATAAAAGTGCAGAGGGGGTTTTCATATTATTATTGAGCATCTTGCTCCTGACGTCGTACTTTACCTCGTTTCATAATAACAACTACAAATCCTATGAATATTACCCATACTAATCCTAGAGCGACCATATACGGAATATTGAAACCATCATCTTTCTTAACTTGATAAACCTCTACCATTTCGCGATTTAAAATAACTGGATAAACGTCTTTTTCATTAATACGAACTTTTTCTTCATTTAAAATACCATTTAGCATTTTTCCTTCACCAACCTGAGCTGGTGTTAAATCAAAGCGTTGTGTTTTACTAGTATTGTTAACCATGATGACCCATTTCTCTTCATCGGATGTACGTGTAAATACAAGTAGGCCGTCTTCATTTTTGAGAACTTCAAAATCACCTTTGCGTAATGTAGCAGATTGATTACGTAAAGATTGGACATTTTTAATATAGTCGATTAATTCTTCATCTGTTTTAAAGTTAAAGCTTTGATGCGTATCCGGCTTTGTTTCACCGTTCATCGCAATTTCTGTACCATATTGTACAACTGGAATTCCTGGCATCATAAATAATGCACCCATCGCCATTTTTATACGTGTTGGCGGGAACATATTTTCAGTTGCAGAATCAAATGTAAAACGATGCGTTTCTAGCGAATCAATCATAATCTGAGTTGGTTTCTCACCTGTAAAAGGCTCCATCAACTTAGAAGAATCCATATCAACATTTTTAAATATATTACGGTAAATATCAGCTGTTGCTGGTGAGAAACTTGCATCAAAATCGGCATTACTTTCTTCATTAGAAATGACATAGAGTGACTTTTTCGTATCCTTTAATGCAGCAATCATTGCATTAATAAACTCTGTATCGGCATCCGCAATATTTGTTAAACGAACCCCACCAATATCATATGTAGAGACAAAGTCTGTTGCTGATTTAATAAGCGCATCTTGTACATCTTTGTTTTTCAAGTCCCACTGTACTTGTCCATTTTTTGTTGATGCAATCCAGTCCTTTTTCGCTGGATCCTTTGCCCACTCATGATTCGGACTTACATTGTTAAGTGGAAAATCCACCATGATCGACATATTTTTTTCTTTATATGCCTTAACAACACTTTTAAACTCCTTACTTGTCCCAAAATGACGCTCGATTGTAGAGTAGCTCGTTGGCATCGAACCATCATATTTCTCAGTGGCAAAAACCGGTCCAATGGAAACGATTGTAAAGCCCATCTCTCCGATAAATTTCAGTTTATCTTTTAGACCTTCAAAATCGCCTCCTGCAAATTTCGTAGGGTCTTGCGTATTTGTATCAAAATCGTTAGTGCCCGAAGCATTAAAGAAACGGTCAACGAGTAAATCATAGATGCTTTCTTCTGCAATAGTTCTTGTTGACACTTCATCAGCATGTGCAACTGGTACAGCACTCACTAAAGAAGTTGCTAGTAAAAGCGATGCAGCTGTCGCACTTATCCACTTCTTGAATTTCACTTTTATTCCCTCTCTTTCAAACCAATCCTTCGTCATTTTACCAAATAAAACAGTCACATCGCTATCATTTCAAAATATTTTCTGAAAATGCAAAATGAATTACGACAAAAAGGTGTCAACTTCTCCTAGATACTATTCATTGGTGAAGTGGAGCAGTGGAGCAGTTGAACTGAGTGCCTGAGCAGTCGTGTGCTTTGCATGAGTAGATTTTCCGGCTAGCTGAGCGTTTTTTCGGTCTACCCGAGCGAATTTCCACCTTACCTGAGCAGTTTTCACGCCTACCCGAGCGTTTTTTCACTCTACCCGATCAGTTTTCCATCCTACCTGAGCGGTTCTTCGACTTACCCGATCACTTTTCCACCCTACCTGAGCGGTTCTTCGACTTACCCGATCACTTTCCACCCTACCCGAGCGGTTCTTCGACTTACCCGATCACTTCTCTGACATACCCGAGCATTCTCCACCTTACAAAAAATAAAAGCCGTGAAGCGAAATCTTCACGACCTTTACGAGCAATTATGCAAAGAAAGTTTGCCCCATTGGCAGTTTGAAACCTAGGAACATTGTAATCAGTAAGAATACTGCAAATAAAATCCAAAACATGCCTGTTGGTTTATTTTTCTCTTTACGTACTAATACCATTTCCATCATACCAATGACTAAAATACCGCCTATGAATTTAAAGCCGTATAGCATACCTTCACCATAATCCATGCCAGTAATAAAGAGTGCTCCACCAGTGATGATTATTAAAACGTAGAATAAACGTAATGCCATATGTAAGCCTTTTGAATTCTTGCTCATTAATCCTGCAATCAAAAAGATTACGATAGCAACTACCCAAGTAGTAATATGCAAATGCGTTTGGCTAGTTAAAAAACTCATTATTGTCCCACCTCATATTCTTTTTCTATCAAACTCTATCCTACCATGTGTTGGAAAGGGTTTCAAACATTACAATAGTGTTCACAGAATAAACTTAAAAATCCGCAGAGTATTGACTAATGGCATTGAAAAAAGTCGATTTGCCACAAAAATTGTGATACAAATCGACTTTTTGAGTTTATAAATCCAACAAAAGTCAGATTAATAATTTAAGAAAATGTATTTCTACTTTTCAGTGCCCTCGTGTTGACTCACGCGGATTTGAAGAAATTATTCAAAATGATTCACTAATGTACCGATGCCTTGAATGGATACTTTCACAGTATCTCCCGCTTTTAAAAATTGTGGAGGATTCATGCCTTTTCCAACACCTGCTGGAGTACCAGTTAAAATAACATCACCTGGCTCTAATGTTACGTGCTGAGATAAAATCGATACTAATGATTCCACAGAGAACATCATATCTTTTGTGGAGCCGTTTTGACGTACTTCATCATTCACTTTTGTGACCACTGTTAAATCTTGTGGATTAGGAATTTCATCCTTTGTCACAAGGTATGGCCCAAGTGGACAAGTTCCTTCTAAGCTTTTGCCTAAGAAGAATTGCTTATGTTTTTCTTGTAAATCACGAGCTGTTATATCATTGGCAATTGTGTAGCCAAATACATAATCGAATGCTAGGTTTTTCGGAATATTTTTACCACGTTTACCAATGACAATGGCTAATTCGCCTTCATAATCCATTTTGGATGAAAGATCTGCATGGATAGAAATAGTTTGTCCATCAGCAGCAATAGCAGTCGGGGATTTTGTAAATACCATTAAATCTGCTGGGGCTGCTTCTGCACCCATTTCTTTTGCATGCTCATCATAGTTTTTCCCAATACACATAATATTTTTTGGTGTACGTGGAATTGGTGATAACCACTCGATAACTGTAAATTCACGTTTGAAGCTTTCAGCACGATCTGATTTTTCAGCGGCTTCTACTAATTTACGAATCTGTTCAACAAAATCAAAGCCTAATGCAATGCCATCTACAATTGAACTTGAAAAAGAAGGGAGAACTTGAAGTTCATTTTGAATAGCGAGTACATCCCATACCGCTTCTTCTTTTTTTACTTTTGGTCCAAAGCTTACATGTCCACCTAATTTAAACGATAAAATTTTCATGATTTTCAGAGCTCCTTCTTTTTTCTACATAATACAACAATATTATAGAAATTGCCTTACTTTTGTGACAATAATTTTTATTCCTTTTAAATCGCGGACTAATCGCCATAAAAAGTGGTTGATTTTCGTTCCGACTGAGCGCTTTCCTGGTAGCGTCCAATGAGCCAAATCGCGATAAATTGTCCTTACAATACAAGACGTGTTTATTAACTATATGTTTCCATCACATTGAAGATGAAGACTGATTTCCGCCGCAAATTACTCGCTTTCCGTACGAGAGTCGAATACCTTATACCGAAAAAACATTAACCTGCTTTCGTGTTCGTCTTATATGTTAATTTTCTCCACAACGCCTCTAACGGGCCCTGTTTCCATTTCGCTAGCCAAATTTCCGCCACAATCATTTGTACAACAATAATACTGACTGCAATTAACACACCTGTTGCAACGCTCACTTTTCCATACCAGCCAAATCCAAATTGATAAAATAAACATGTTCCAATGATCGATTGAAGTATGTACATCGTTAACGACATGCGCCCCATTTTTGCAAAAGGACTGAGTAACTTTGGTACAACTGGCAGTAAGCAAAGTAATACAATAACCCCAATATAACCAACTGATAAAATTGGACCACCTATGTATACTTTCAAGTAATCTAAGAAATACGTACGAGTAAACATGATAGGTAAACTCTTGATAAAAATACCAATTTCCAATCCAGCTATTGCTAACGATAGCCATAGCCATTTGAACTCCTTCGCTCGTTCCACTAAACGCCATTTAGAAGCTGCAGCACCAATTAACATATATGGCAAAACTGTAAATAATGCCGCAAACCACATGCCTATCCCCGCTTGAACAGATAAATCGGTTAACCGTTGCATAAAAGCATCTAGCCAACTCCCCGTTCCATAAGCAGTTATCGCTTGCTCTACTGAAGTAATATCTAAATACTCATCAACCGGTGTATTAAAATTAACAAGTCCTACAATAAATAACATAAAAGCTTGCCAAACACTGTTAATCATAATACCAATTGACAATAACCAAATAGGATGTAGACGTAGTAATAGCAATAAAAAAATGCCACAAAATGCATACGTCATCAAAATGTCGCCCCACCATATAAGCACAGCATGTAAAAAACCAAATACAAATAATATAGAAAGTCTTCGCAATCCTATCGTATAAAAATTTTGTTCACGACTTTGCGCTTTCTGCCATTGCATAGCGAGTCCATAGCCAAATAACATAGCAAACAGTGGATAAAAGCTACTTTGTACATAAATATCTAAATTTTGCTGCCACACTATATCTGACGGTCTTGTAAACCATGATGCCAAATCAATATATGGCATTGGCAAATAAAAGGCAAACATATTAACGAGTAAAATACCTAGTAAGCTAATACCACGTAAAATATCTAATGTTGCAATACGTTCCTGCAACATTGTCGGTTTTAACTCCACAAACTAACCTCCTCTATATAATCAACTTCACCTTGGCGTAATAGCAACTATCGCTTCGCTTTCGCTACATAAAGATAACGCTTTAGTGAAAACAGGGCGTAGTAAGCTGCAAGGTCTTGCAATACTTACTAATATTAATAAAGATAGCCCCGTTACACATTGCGTTTACTTATGCATGTAAAGTCCGTTCAATATCGAATAAATATAGAACTTTATCACTCACTTTAATTTGAAGAATAGATTCAATCGCCTCACTATAAACTCTGAGCTGCACACCATATCGTCCTAATAGTTCCTTCGAGAGTGCTGGCTCCTCAGCAAAATGTGATTGGATGCGATCAGTCTTATAATCTAGCAAAATCCATTCACCATATTCATCCTCAAATAAACAATCAATAATCCCTTGTACAATTTGAGCATCGCCGTCTTCATCGACCCTACTAATCGTAAATGGCATTTCTCTACGGATGGTTTTTGCTTTTTTAAAGCGCTGTCCAATGTCTGTTGTAAAGAAATTATATATTTTTTTCCATGGAACAACCTTTCCCTCAGCCTCCGTCAATAGCTGCCTTGCCACTAAATCGGCGACAAACTCCTTAACCTCCTGTACGCTCGTAAAGCCATTTTGAGGTACGTGCTGCATAACTGTGTGGACAGCTGTTCCTATTTCTGCTCCCGTTAGCTGTTTGTCCTGTAAAAAGGTTGGCCGTGGCGCAATGGTTGTCGTTTTTTGCTTAGAAGGTGCTGAAAAATAATATTCAGGCTCCTCCTGCCGCTGTAGATTTTCTAATCGCTTAATTTCACTAACTGATGTTTTTGAGCGTTTTTGTGTTGATTGTTGAAACGGATACTGTGCTTGAAAGCGCGTCGTAATTTCCGACAGCAATGCTTCGTCCTCTGGTGTTTCTAGCAATTGCTGCACCTCATCCTCTAACGCCTGTATGTCATACATATAGTGGCTCGTTTCAATGGCACGTACCCACCAATGTGATACATCTTCAGGTGCTTTATAAGAGGAACTAGATATTGCTGCAAAATCTGTATGTCTTGCAACTGCAGGTCCAAGCCAATCAAAGTAGCTATTAGCTCTAGCGCGTAAATACTCCTGAAGCGGGGCATCCGCTGGTAAACTTTGTGCATCCCGCCAATTGTCGAGCGTTTTACGCCAATTTTTCACAGACCCTACTAAAATAAGTCGCTCCTTTGCACGTGTCATCGCTACGTATAATACACGCATTTCCTCAGCACGCATTTCAAGCTCCTTTTTTTCCTTCAAAGCTAAGAATGGTAGGGATGTATACGTAATACGGTTTTCTGGATCAATCGCCTTCACTGCAAGGCCAAAATCTTGATCGAATAAATATGGATTGTGGAAATCCATTTTATTGAATGGTCGTCCCATCCCTGCCACAAAGACAACAGGGTACTCTAATCCTTTTGAAGAGTGAATCGTTACAAGACGCACGACGTCATCTTTTTCTCCAATCGATTTAGCTGTTCCTAAATCATCTCCACGCGTACGCATGCGATCAATAAAACGCAAAAAACGAAATAGTCCACGAAAGGCTGTTTTCTCATACATTAAAGCACGATCATGCAAAACGCGTAAGTTGGCCTGACGCTGCTTACCATTTGGCATAGCTCCAACCATCTCGTAATAATGCGTGTCTAAGTAAATCTTCCAAATTAAATCTGACAATGAACCACGTCTTGCTAAATCCCGCCAGTTTTCAAAAGCTAGCATAAAGCGTTGAAGCTTCGCAAAAGTGTCAGACTGTACACCATGCCCATCACTTCGAATAAATTGCCTTAATGCATCATAAAACGGCGCTTTTGATTCTGCTAGCCGTATTTTTGCTAGCTCATTTTCTGTTAAGCCAACAAATGGAGCACGTAGCACAGAGGCTAAAGGGATATCCTGATATGGATTATCCACAACCTTTAGCACATTTAGCATAATCTTGACCTCAAGCGCATCGAAATAGCCTTTCGAGGACTCCGCATAGAGAGGGATGCCCGCAAGCTTAAATTCTTCCACTAAATCTGTTGACCACGTCATTGAACGCATTAAAATTACAATATCGCTATATTTTAAAGGACGTTCTGTCTTCGTTTTTGTATCAAATACAGTTGTTCCATCCTCCATCATCTGCCGAATACGTTCAATGATAAAACGTGCCTCATACTGTGATTTTTTTAATTCCTCTAGATCAGAGGCTACACTAGCAACATCTTCTGCCTCTTCATCTAGCGCTTCTTCTTCAGAAGGATGCATAACGACTAGCTCCACCGGGACTTCTTTGTCATCATACGGTGCCGCCGGCTTTAATGAAGCATTTTCATCATAAAGGATTTCTCCAACACGCTCTCCCATAATTTGTGCAAATACATAGTTTGTAGCGTTCAACACTTCTTTCCGACTACGGAAATTAGCGTTTAAATCGATACGCATTCCCGATAAATCTGGGGTCTCTAAAAACTCACTATATTTTCGCATAAAAAGCTTTGGTTCTGCTAAACGAAACCGGTACACGCTTTGTTTTACGTCCCCGACCATGAAAAGATTTCCGTCCTGCTCATCACCTGTTTTCACAAGCTGTAATATAGTTTCTTGCAGCATATTCGATATGGATAGGTAAGCCTTTGAAGTGATCTCCAGCTTTTCCCCCCATTCACACCGTACGTGAGAGTTTCCCCTCATACGGCGTTCCATCAGTTAATTGCTCTATATCTCATTATTTCATTTCCGATTTTTGCTCTTAGCTTATTTACATTACTGATTTCAGTCGCTGTTAATGTTAACTTCTGAAGATAATTGGCAATACTCGAACCTGAAAATCATGACATAAAGTGTTCAATTAACTAACTAATGGCTATCCCTCCACCGCTTATTATCGCGGCTTCCTAGGTACTGTGCCATCACTTTCACTAACTTAAAACAAGGTTATACGATAGATTCGTTTTCCCTCGTACCGTTTCATCGAGTGCAATCTCTCCACGTAGTCAGCTTCCCACGTTCCAAGAACCATATCTGTTCATACAGAATCCTTAGGTCATTCCTCTAGCCCTGTTAGCTGGATGATGCCTATAACATCATAAGGTGTTTCATAAAGACAATTCTTACTCCACCCCACTAACCCGCGCGTGGCGGACCACCCTTTCGAATGGCTATACCTCTAGAGCCGTACATTCGGAATTTCGTCATTAGATTGTTGTTTAACCTAAATTCTAACCATAGATCTCTTTTAGAGCCCCAGCCTATCTATCACACAAGATACCTCTATCCCGCTTTCCTTCTTTCAATTAGGGTGATATTCAGCTGACTTCACCGAGCTTATAACCTAGCCTTCATTGCACAAAACTACGCTATTCGGAGTATTAGGCGAGCCTTTCTGAGCGTTACCTCTTCATTCGACTCTTCTGATTCTTAGTTCTCCTAACATTCGTTAGTGGCTAATCTTTTCAATTAGCAACGTGTCGCACTATCTTGGTATTCGTCCACAAGCACTTCTTTAAAATGTTGCTTCAAATCTAGAGCAACAGGTGAAGGCTGTAATTCATCTTCGACTTCTACAGTTAAAATTTGCAAGGCGAAATGTTCTAAATCCGAGAAATCAATAATTCCTCGTTCTAATTTCGCCATGCGGAACTGTTCGCTAAAAATATTCGTCAATTCGACCAATGTTCCTATCGTCGGACCCATTAATCGAATTTCTTCAAGCAAGCGTGCAGGAGTCCGAACAAAAAAGGTCTCTTTAAGTTTGTTGACAATTTTTTTAGCTGCCTCTCGCTTTTTCTTAGCAAGCTCCTGTAGATCCACATCCACTAAAGCATCCTTTGATACACGCTTTAAAGTTGACCATTTCACAGTAGCAAAATAATCAAAGAGTTCCTGCCACGTTCCTTCACGACTAATACGAATTCCTTCCTGAATCATGGCAAAATCCAATTCTGCAGTTTCAGCATATGGTGCAGGTCCCTCAGGCTGTAACGTAATGGCACGCATTTCAGAAATTAAAACGAATGCCTCATCAAGACTATGCTTGACCGTTAATTTCACATATTTCGACAACTCTAAATCATCAATTGTCACGTCTGCAGCTAAGTCATATGTCTCTGGTAGACTACAAAGCCATTTTTTAGGCTCTGCATGAACACGGGACGTATCATAAAGCTTGCTTATTAATGTTTCTATAGCCTGATCATCACGATCCGATGTAAAGCTATCAACTAAACGATAGATTGCTTGAACCTGTGTATCATCTTCGGAATCGTAAGCATTTTCTAGTACATCTGCTAATATATCGTCCCTTAACAAAGCAACCTCTGCCTCATTTGCTATACGAAAGCCTGGGTCAATATCTAGCATATAGGCGTACTGTTTGACAATGGCTAAACAGAAGGAATGCAGTGTTGAAATTTGTGCTTTATTAACAAGACTTAATTGGCGTCGTAAATGATTGGAGGTTGGATTTTCTGCAATAGCCTTTTCAAGTGCCTCTGCCATACGATGACGCATTTCAGCAGCAGATGCATTTGTAAAGGTTACAACAAGTAACTCATCCACATTAATAGGATTCTCTGTTGCAACTACCTTCTCAATCATGCGATTAATTAGTACTGCCGTTTTACCAGAGCCCGCCGCTGCCGATACAAGCGTATCCTGACCACTTGCATAAATCGCCTTCCACTGGTCGTCTGTCCATGTGACTTCCGCCGGCTTTTCAGGTATTTTTTGTACCAATTTACTTCATCTCCTCCCGAATTTTCTCAACGATATCATTCGGCTTCGCTTGCTGTAACTGACGATAGCTTTGCTTACCGTCAGATGGGTCAAATTGACAAACAGCTGTAAATTGACAGTAGTCACATGCTGTTTTTGTTTTTAGTTTATAAGGACTTATTGAGGTATCCCCTGCTAAAATTCCATTACCAGCCTCTTGATGCTTGCGCCGTACAAAATGCTGTAGGTTTTTCATATCATTAACAGGTACAATACGTGACTGAGATTCTGACGGTGTCCCATCTTTTTTCATATAGACAGGAATGATTTTCGAATGCCCACTCGATTCCTCTAACTGCTCGTCCATCGATAAAATGGACTCCGCATTTTCTGATAAAAGACCTTTCATTTTGTATTGTTTTAAACGGTCTTCCTCAATTTCGCTGTCGCTTAAGTCCTTATCAAGCTTTAGCATTGGATTGTGGACATGTACATAAAGAACCCCGGCTGGCTCCGCTTCACCTGACAACCAGTAAGAGGAATTTTCCATCGCCACATCTAAGTACGTTAGCACCTGTAAGGACAACCCGTAGTAGACCTCATTCAAATCTAAATCACGAGCTGATGATTTATAATCGACGATCCGTAAATATGAGCGATCATCAATAGACGCACTATCCACCCTATCAATACGACCACGCATAAACATTTTCTTACCACCTGTTAAATCAATTTCTAGCGGCGGTAGCTGTTCATGTTGCCCTGGTCCAAACGATGCTTCAATAGCAATCGGCTTAAAGTGAGAAACATTCGAATGCTGTGTCAGTGCCGTCATTGTTCGCTCGACAATACGAATAAGCTTGCGCTGAATATAGCGATAACGTGCGCTTGACAGTAAGATTTGATGCGAAAATACCGGAACAATTTGCTCAACGGCTTGTCTTGCTAATTGTTTAATTTGCTGCTTCGTTAAACGTATCCACGATAGCTGTAGACGGTGTGTCTCTTCCGTAATCCATTTCAATGTCTCATGGAATAAATCGCCCATTGCAAATGTTTCTAGTCTGTACTCTTCCCGCTCTTCTAGACGAAGACCATACGTTGTAAAATGCGAAAATGGACAACGGAAATATTTCTCAATACGAGACACACTAGATGTTAGCTTTTGACCATATAATTCCTGTGTAATGTAATTTTCTAATGGCTCTGCCTCATTTTTATGAGTAATTGGATGTAGCACTCGTTCAAAAATAAGTGCCCAATAAGGGTCCTGCTTATAAAATTTTTGTAACGCAAGCCACTCTGGCGCAAGCTCACGGCTGTGCTCAGCTTGGCGTTTTTGTACCATTAAATGTGCTAAGGCTGTACGTGGATGACGTATATACGATAAAGCACTTTCTTCAAGTAATTCAATTGGATCAATCACAACTCGCTCAACCTTAATCCCACTCAAAAGCCCAGCCGTTTTATCATTGCCGATAATTTTCTTAATATAGAGTGAAGACAATAGCGCCTTGCCCTCTTCATCTGCCGTTGGATAGGACATATATAATTTATCAGATGGCGTCGTTAAAGCACGGTATAGTAAGAAATTTTCCTGCAATAAACGATTTTTAGATGTCGGCGCAAGCTCATAACCAATTTGACTAAACCATTCACGTTCTGTATCTGACAGCAAACCCTCATAATCCATACGAGTTGGATAAACTCCGTCATTCATCCCTAAGACGAAAGCGACTTTTATATTCGATAAACGAGCTAAATCAACCGTCGCTACCATGACCTCATCTAATGTAGGTGGAATACGAGAAAATTCTAATGTATCAAAGCCCTCATCTAAAATTTTCGCCGCTTCTTCTACAGACATCTCCTGTTCACCAAACATGTGTACAAACTGATCGAGCACGGCAATCCATTCTTTCCATGCCTGATCATGCTCACTCGCAGCTAATGCATCACCTCGATCAAGCTCACGTTCTTTTATCGCTTGAAGCTTTTCATAAACTTGTAATCTTTCAATCAACTCAAATAAAGCTGTCGCTACATCTCTGCCTGTTGTCGCTATTTCTAGCTTGTCCTGTAACAATTTTAGCGGCAAACGAATTTCATCGCGAACGGCCTCGATTTCTGCCTGCATAGCACGTTCTTCATCCGTTTGCACGCGTGAATGGAATTCAAGACCACGATACTTTTTGAAAAACCACCTAGCTTCTTCAAACCAACGCTCACCATAGACACCCTGTGCTAAACAGTAGTTTTCTAAACGATCCGCACGCTCTCGCCAAACATTTAGCTCAGCATGTAACGGGAAAAATAAATCCGTTTTGACACTACGAAAAACCGGTTCATATTTCCAGTTAGAAGTGATAACCTCTAAAGCAGATCGACTAAGTTCAATTAAAGGGTGATGTAGCATCGTCTTTTTCGAGTTTGTAAAAATAGGAATTTCATATTGTTGGAAAATTGTTGTAATCAGTGGATCATAGACTTCTGCTTGTCTATAAAGAAGTACTATATCCTGATAACGATAACCGTTCTCTCTTGCCAGCTTTGTTATTTCCCGGGCAATGGCATGTATCTCTGCACGACGATTGGATGCCTCCAGTACGATGACATCACCTGAAGCTTCTTTCGTTTGAGGCACCATATCTGCAAATCGCGCTTCTATATGGTGTAAATCCTCGGATTGAAAACGATGCGTATTGTAGAAGTGCAATGGTGCATCAACTTCAATGCCCTCTTCATTTGCAATATCGTGTAAACGTTGGTTCGTAGATGCAGCCTCATGGAATAAAGACTGCTCATCATAAACTTCGTCGATATGGTCAAAGGGAAGAACAACCGTTACCTGTTTCGTCACCTTTAACAACTCTTTTACAAGCTCTAATTCTCTTACAGTAAATGCTGTAAAACCATCTATATAAATTGTCGCCTGCTTCATCGTCTCAGAGTGTTTCAGTTGCTCCGTTAAAATCGGATAATACCCCTCACTGTCGACATATGTCGTACCAAGTCGTGCCTCCAAAGCTTGTAAAACGACTTGTAAATCATTCGTTTTAGCTTGCAATGTATTAGGCGCATCAACAGCCTTCAACGAGGTTGTCACTTCAGCTAACACTGAACTATTTAAGCTATAACGACTAAACTCTCGTAATAGCGTTTCAATTTCCTCCGTAAAGCCTCGTTTCCCAGCTGCTTGTCGAAATAACGAAAATTCACTTTTTTGTTCCTCTAAAAGCTTGCGGATAAGCATTCGATAACCATAGCCATTTACTTCTTTCCGAGCAATCCCACCCGTTTCCTGTAACACTAGCCATGCCAATCGTTTAAATGTCATGACCTGCGCACGGATTAAGCCTTGCAAGCCATGTTTATTCGTTAGCTCATACTCCGTTGAGTAAGACATTTGGTCAGGAACAATCACAAAAATTGGATGACCCAACGGATCTGATTTTAGTTGCTCGACAATCTCATGATGAATAAACGTTGATTTACCTGTTCCTGAACGTCCTGATACAATACGCAATGTCATTTACTTTTCCCCTCCTGTTAAATTCTATTTAATAAAAAATGCTAGTCCTATATCCCCAACGCTTTGCTACCCAACCTGAACATTTGTTGATATACCGAGCACTTTACGACTCTACCTGAACGGTTATCGCATTGACCTGATCACTTTGTTGTTCTACCCGAGCGGTTTTTGCATTGACCTGATCACTTTGCTGTTCTACCCGAGCAGTTTTTGCATTGACCTGATCACTTTGCTGTTCTACCCGAGCGGTTTTTGAATTGACCTGATCACTTTGCTGTTCTACCTGAGAACTACTCCATATTACCTGAGCATTACCTACCAGTAGTCAAAGAAAAAAGCCCCTGTTCTCATTCTACATGATACAAGGGGCTAAATGTGCTTATTCAACTTGCATGTTTGTCTCTATTTTTTGTCAATTTTCGCGCTTGTTTTAGATCTTGCTCCACACGCGCGTTTAATCGCTTCTCTAAAAGCTTACCAACCCACCAAAGCACGACAATCGCAACTGCCGCAGTAATCAGTTTTATAGGGCTTGTTAGTAGTGATTTTATATCATAACCAAGCACGCTCATTCCTAAAATCATGACGAACTTCCCTGCCAATAACACAATCAAATAAAACTTTTTGTGCATATGAGATAAGCCTGCTACAACGTTTACAATGACTGAGGGTGTAAAAGGAAAACATAGTAACACGAATAGTGGACTAATGCCATTCATATCTACCCATTTTATTAGCTTCTCTACTTTTTTACTGCCTGTTACAAAACGAAGCTTTGGATGCTTGCCAAAATGTCGGACAAGCAAAAATACTGCATATGAACCAGCTACAGAACCTAGCCAAGATAATAAAAAACCAAACCATAAACCATATGCACTCGCATTGACGACAACGAACACGACCAAAGGTAAAAACGGCAAAAATGCCTCTATAAAAGGTAATAAAAAACCAATGATTGGGCCAAGTGCTTGATATTGTTCCCGAATATGCTCAATGTTTTCTACAGTAAACCATTCACTCAAAATTGACACCTCTATTTATACTGCAAAATTAAATGTAAAATCGTTAACGTTTCCGAAGTATTTTTATACTCATGTGGCTGATGTCCTGAGAATACTAGTGTATCCCCTTCTTCTAGTAATTCATGCATATCCCCAGCAGAAATGGTGGCTTGTCCTTGGATAACGGTCACAGTTTCTTCTACCCCTTCTGTGTGGGCTTCACTCTTGCTAGAGGCACCGGGCTCCATTTCGACTTTATAAAGTTCCCAGCCACGTTCTGGATTATAAGGAATAATAGAATACACACGATACCTTCCATCATCTTCATCTACATGTGGCGCATTCTTACTACTATATTTCATGAAATGTGCTGTAGGCGGCTGTAATAAGCTAGAAAATGAAGTACGCATACCCGCAGCGATTTTCCAAATTGTCGATACTGTAGGGTTCGCCTCTCCCTTTTCAATTTGTGCAAGTTGCGCCTTACTTACTCCTGTAGCTTTGGCTACATCGTCTAAACTTAAATGACGTTGCTGCCGAATCTTCTTTAATTGAAATGCTAAATTTCGACTCATTTGTTCCATTTTCATTCACCAATTTCTATTGTTTATTTTATCAGACATATGTATACTTTAATAAACATTAAGAAATATCAAACTATTCCATCATTAGTATACATCGAAATTTTCAAGAAAGGATGACCTATTTATGGCAAGTACAACAGAATTCCGGAATGAAACAGCAAATACGCCAGACGATAGCTTTTTACAAGGCGTTAAAGATTGTGTCCCCACTTTACTCGGTTATATTAGTATAGGACTTGCTTTTGGTGTTGTAGGTTCCGCTTCTGGATTATCGGTGCTCGAAATTGCACTTTTAACTATACTCGTCTATGCAGGCTCCGCACAATTTATCTTTTGTGCACTTCTTTTAACAAATAGTCCTGCTTCCGCTATTATTGTAACCATTTTCGTCGTAAATCTACGCCATTTATTAATGAGTTTAACATTAGCCCCTCATTTCACACACTATTCCATGCTCAGAAATGTTGGTTTCGGCACATTATTAACGGACGAAACATTCGGTGTAGCTGTTACAAAACAAATGCAAACTGGTAAGCTATATGGCAAATGGATGGATGGGCTAAATATCACTGCTTACTCATTTTGGATTCTTTCTTGTGTAGCTGGCGCATATTTGGGGCAATGGGTGGCAAACCCTGAAAAATGGGGCTTAGATTTCGCATTGATCGCTATGTTTGTGGCACTTCTTGTACTTCAACTTAGCAGTGTAGGTAAAAGTAAAATAATGCATTATCTTATGTTAATCGGCTATATGATCGTTATTATGTATGGTCTTTCTTATATCGTACCTTCGCATGTAGCTGTTCTACTTGCAACAGTTATTGTAGCAACAATAGGGGTGGTGACAGATAAATGACGACAACCGCTTCTATGGTCTGGCTTATCATTGGCTGTGCACTTGTAACTTGGTTACCAAGAATTATCCCTTTTATATTCGTACGAAGTGTGAAACTACCAGACGTTGTAATGAAATGGTTAAGCTTTATCCCTGTCTGCATTTTAAGTGCTCTTGTTATTGAAAACTTACTAGATACAGAAAGTGGAAATATCGTTACACTCGATTGGCCCGTATTTATTACATTTGTGCCAACACTAATTATTGCACTTGTCACGAAAAGTTTATCTATTACAGTTGTAGCTGGGGTTATTATTATGGCAGTTGTACGATTTTTCATGTAAAAAGGTCAGTCCTAAAAGTGAGAAAGCTATCACTTTGGACTGACCTTTTATAATATTTTAAACGGTATCTTTATTTTTCTTCATTTTACTTGCTAACCAAAAGCCTACTGTTAACGAAAATGCATCAATCACATATAAAGTAGGCGTGGTAGTGTAACCTGCGTAGACAGATGCCGCAATAAGAGCAATTGCCAATATTAGTGCAACATAACGATTAAACGTAATTCTTGAAAACAATAACACGAGCAATGCTGGCAAAAATAACGCTAACATCATTTTCCCGAAATCATCCATTAGAAATCCCTCGGCTCAGCTAGTAATAATCCTATACGATAATGATCATTGCTATATATAACATGCTGTGTTAACCGTATTTCATTGTTACAGTCTAATACCTCTAGACGACAATGTGCTGCATTTAATTGCAAAGCTTCATATAATTCATTTTCAGTAAAAATGGAACGGCCATTTACTTTACGAATACATTCCCCTGCAAGTAAGCCCATTTTTTCAGCTGGGGAATCAGGAAGCACAGCCGCTATAATAGCACCCTTTGAGCTCGGTGCAACTGCATAAATATCCGTTTTATCTTGCATCGCATAGAAGATTGAAATAATAATACGAATCACTGCACCTATTACCAGCGTTATCAAACCGATGAAAGGTTCTATAAATCCGGCCAGTCCACCTATTAAAATAAGCTGTCCTAATATAAGCACTGATCGGCCAATTTGAGGCAATTTCAAAGCCGGCAATTCTTTTCTAGTAAGCTTTGAAAAACCTATAACGATTGGGAATAGTACAAGTGCAAAGGTACTCTCTCCTATTGTAAATTGTGGCCAATATGGCAAATCTGCTGGAATAATATCTCCTGGTATTACAAAGAAGATTGGCAGTACCCATACATTTCTTGAACGATAGACAATTGCCTGCATACCTCGCTTCGTTTTTTCAACTCGCGGTGTTGTTACCTTCATTGCTGTTTGACGAATTAACATGCCCTCAGCCATCACACATAAACCCGCTAAAATCGTAATCGTTACAATAGGACCATCAAATAAATTTACACCTTCTAAAGAGATTTCCCACCAAGAAAATGTCCAATTGTATTGATACATCAACCATATTGCTAGCGTAGCAAGCCCCATCGTATAAATAGGTGAAAGTGCATTAATGAAGAACAATAAAAGTGCCAACGCAGAAATAGCGATTAAAATCATTAAAAAAGCTTTAGGCACTGTTAAACCTAAACCAACACTTACTAGTGAAATGAGGAGGGCATATAACCAACCATATTTCCATTGCCCAATTAGCTCTGTCCAACCCCAAACAATACGTCTATTAAAAAATTTACGCTCCTGTTTTACACGACTATAACCTAACAAAATCGCAAATAAAATGGCAATATACATTAATGGGTTGAGTAAAAAGCGGCCAATCGATGTTACAATTTCTATTAATATATCACTAACCATACGAACACCCGCCATTTCTGTCTTGAATACTATGAATTTATTGTATCAAACGACTACACTCTTGCGTAGTACAATCTAGTATTCTTATTTTTTTATCTTCATTCAGCGGATGTCGTAGATTTTAAATGATGTTGTTGCGAATAAAATTTCAATTATGCCTCTATATAATAGTGTCAGGATTCGACTTTGTGCTTGCGTATAGAACTCCTGTCCGAATCCGTGACATCCACCAGAGGCTTTAACTTATTTATTGTTCAATATTATGCATTAAAAAGCTTGTTGCCATTTGGAACTGTAAATCATTTTGACGATCCTCTTTATATTTTTTCAATGTTTCATTTAAGCTGTTAAAGAAAGTAGTATCCATATAAATCTTATCTTCTACTTGTTTCAATTTCTTATCTTCGCGATAAAGCTTAACAGCCTCCTCCGTCGTGTCATCAAAATAACCATCTAAACGGGCAATTTTATAACCTAGCTTTTTTAAAGCATTTTGCGTATAAGCAATTTCTTCACTCATATCGCCCATTTTAAACTTCCCTGATAATGGATGCATTTGAAAAGCAACTAATTCATTTTGTTCAATAACTAAATTAGCCTCAATACCTTGACCATGAATCCATTCGCGTTTTGGTGTCAGCCATTTATTTGTGGACAGTTTAAGCTCTCCGCCATTTGATAGTGACCAAGATTCCTGCACCGTTCCCTTCCCAAAGCTCTTGACACCAACAATAGAGGCACGTCCCCAACCTTTTAAAGCACCACTAAGTACTTCACTAGCCGATGCACTGCCTTGATTTTGCAAAACAACAATCGGTATATTATTCATTATCTGCAAATATTTTTCATCAAAGCTTTTTGATTCTGTTTTTAATGGTTCCATAGCACCTTCAGCATTTTGCATATACGCAAACACTTTGCCATTCTCGAATACAGTGCTCAGCAGCGCTGCGACGCTATGTAAATAACCACCTGGATTATCTCGCACATCGATTACTAACCCTTTGATATCCTTTCGGAGTAACTTACTCGTTTCAGCAACCCATTCATTCGCCGTTTTCTCACCAAAAAGTGAGATTTCTACATAGCCTATAGGCGTATTTTCTACATTCACAACTTCGCTTGATACGGTTTTATTGGAAATTGCTGCTCGTTCCATTGTCATTTTAATATGCTTATCTTCACTTGGACGATAGACAACAATCGTCACCTTTGTCCCCTTTTCTCCTTGAATTAAATGCATTAATTCACTCATCGGTTTACCATCTACTCGAACACCATCAACTTGTACAATTTCATCAAGAGAACGCATTCCTGCTTTTTCTGCCGGAGACGAACGGACAGGAGACACAACAATAAATTTCCCATTATTTTCTGTCAACTCAATCCCAATGCCCACTCTTTCTTCAGCTAACATTTGTCGGTGTTGTTCTGCCTCATCTTTCGAATAATAGGTACTGTAAGGGTCCTTAATAGCATCTGCCATACCCCGAAGTGCCCCCTCCACCAATGCATCTTTTTTCGTACTGTATACAGATTTTTTCTCAATTAAAGTCAACGCTTCATTGATTGATTCGACCTCTGTGACGACTGGCTTCTCTTTATCCCCTAAATTAAACCAATCAAAATAAAATCCGCTACCTAGCAATAAACTACTAGCAAGTACGCCGACACCAGCCATTATTTTGCGCAAACCTTCCCTCCTCCGTCTCTTTTACTGTATGACTTTTATTTTTCAAACATACAAGATTCAGCTTCAAAATAATTTGTTGAATACTATGCTTTTTGTTTTGCAAGTATTCTATGAGTGTTGAGTGGGTTTTTGTGAATTGTGGGTATTTCACTTACGTGCGCGGATATTCTAGCGGGCTTCGCGGGTATTTGTCTTTCGGGCGGGGATTCTATCGTCTTCCGCGGGGATTTACCCTTCCATAGCTGTCAACTTTAGATTTAAAAACATCTATTTGATATTTTTTTAAGAGGA
>NZ_JARVRU010000078.1:0-11447 GCF_030209535.1 Lysinibacillus sp. fls2-241-R2A-57 | reverse complement strand
ATGGCGAATCAGGGTGAAAGAAATCCTGGTGTTTCATTGGAACATAAATCATTCACAACTGTATAATTTTGGTTAATCAACACGTGTGTTATTTGAATAAAAACCTGTAAATCTGACGCTTTAAACCGGCATTCATTTTTTAATCATTCCTATACTTCAATTACAGGGGTTTAGTTGAATACAATCTTCCACAATCTGGCGCGATTGTGGAAGATCACAGGCATAAAATGATCAAACTTTTTTATAAAAGATGTATACTAATTCACAAGAGAAGAATCCGTTTTGATCAATCTTTTTTCAAAACGGATTCCTTTTATTTAACGTAAACTATGGGTTTGAAAGGTAATTTAGATCAAACACTCTTTTAAAGCCACACCTGCTTGATTAACAGACTTACAAAGTAGACTTGTTAACATCAGGCTGGAACGTAAAGGGGACAATCATCAATTTTGTTATGGCAAATGAAAAGCACCTCCTTCTATCGATACTCATCGTACCGGGAGATGCTGCTCACTTATACCATTATTTTGTGTACGGGCTTACAATTTTCACTCTCCATACAGAGAGCGACGTTGAGCAAGAGCCGTATGATACGTTAATACCGATTTCAATCCACTCTCCTCATACGAGAAGAGACTTTTTCATTATAAATACCTCTCCATATAGCACCATTTCAATCCACTCTCCCCATACGAGAAGAGACTACAAATTTCAACATAATATTAATAAATAAATCAACTTATTAACACAACAATTAATACATATAGTCTTTTTGAAATAAAACATTAAAAATTAAACACTCATTTTTAAATGAATTCTGGTGCGGATCCCTTTATAAAATTATGTTAGCTTGCTATTCGCACCTTAACTAATTATAACAAAACATTGTATTAAAAACCTAAAATAAAACTATTATTTCACATTCAATAGGCATTTCTTTCCATATTAATCCTCTCTCATAAGCCACATCACACCTTTTCAAACAAAACAAAACCAGCAATTACCCGATTCATTGTCGGCAATTGCTGGTTTCATTTTTATTTTTATCATTTTTTCATTTCATTATGAAGAAAGTCTATACAATTTTAGAGTTGTGCTGAGTTATAATTTAAACTTTTTAGTGAGGTCGTTTAAATTCTCCGCCATGTCCGCTAAATTTACTGAACTATTGTTGATTTCATCCATAGAGCTTGCTGCTTGTTCGATCGTTGCAGAGGTTTCTTGAATTCCTGCTGCTGATTGTTCGGATATAGCGGCAATTTCATCCACTGATTTATGAATATTAATAGTATTTTGTACTACGTCTTCTAGCTTTATCGACATGCTGTCAATATTCGTTGACATCGAGTACACGGCCTCTGCAATCTGGCTGAAAGTTTCATTTGTAGTGATGATTTGGGTTGTACCTTTTTCAACCTCGCCAAAGCCAGTTTCTAGTGAAGATGTCACCATGTTAGAATCTTGTTGAATTCTTTGAACAATGCCCGTGATATCGTCAACAGAGACAGCTACTTGTTCAGCAAGTTTACGAACTTCATCTGCAACGACCGCAAAACCTTTCCCATGCTCCCCTGCGCGCGCCGCTTCTATAGCAGCATTGAGCGCTAGTAAATTCGTTTGCGCAGCAATATCCTGTATAACAGCCACGATTTTTGAGATTTCCTGTGTTTGTTTACTTAGTTCGTCCACCTTATAAACAGCATCCTTCACAATGTGATGAATGGATGTCATTTGCTCAGTGGATGCGTCCATTAATCCTTGGCCCTCTTTCGTTAAAGCCATAACGTTTTGAGAATACTGATGAACATCCTTACTGCTGTTATTGACATCTGTCATCTTTAAGGTGAATTCAGCCATTGTTGTAGCTACATCTGATGCGTTACTTGCCTGCATTTCTGTGCCATTAGCAATTTCAGCTACTGTATCGACAATTTGTTCCGTACCAGTCTTCACCTCTGTCGATGATTGCATGAGCTCTTCACTATGCGCAGCTACATCATTTGATACTGTTTGAATTTGCTTTAATAAACGATTCAAAATATCCGACATCGTATTAGTCGCTTCCATAAGTTGCCCTACTTCATCTTCTGATTTCACAATAAGTGGAGGCTCACTTAGATCACCTTCAGTAATTTGTTGCATACGATTTGTCACTGTGATGATTGGTCTTGAAATTACTCGAGCACTAAACAATGCAATGATCATTGCAACGATAACAATCACAGCACCGACGATCGTACCTGTAAGCTGCTTAGTCTCTCCTGCTTTAATAATGTCTGCGCCCAACGCATTTATCGATTGCTTCCGTTCCTCGGCTAACCCCTCAAAGCCTTCACGTATTTCCGTAGCCTTTTCACTCATACTAGCTAAATTTTCCTTCGCTAATTCAACCTGGCCTTGATCATAAACTTTAAATACTTCTTCTCTAACATAGCGGGTCCATTCCTTAGCCATTTTTGCATATTTGTTGAAATCTTCCGAATCTGTCAATGCTAAACGTATTTTTTCATTTTCTTGAGCATGCTTTACATTATCTTCGAAAATTTCCTTATACTTGTCATCACCAGAAAGTATATATCCTCTAATTGCGGCAATTCTTAGCCCTATCGTTTGAGCTTCCTCATAATCAGTAATTAGTAATTGCAATTCTTCATCAATAATTTGTTCTGTTGCTTTATTACTTTGCTTGACTGCATAAAAATTGTAACCTATGTATAAAATCACAACTGCTACTACAATACTGAAGGAAAAAACGATTCTTTTACTAATTGACTTAAAGTTCATTTCAAATTCTCCTTATTTTCTAAATACAACATAAATGGGCCTAAACTGCCTCATCACCCATAATGTGTGGTTGATTTCCGTTCCAGCTGAGCGCTTTCCTATGGGCATCCGATATCTTCTAAGGAGTCGCCCAGCTGGCAACTAATTTACAAGGTATATGTCCGAACAAATGTCATCCACAACTTTTGGTGATAAGCCCCTAATCTTGAATTTTATCTATCAATATTAATCTACCATTTTTAAATAGGACTATGGCGATTTGTGAATTTTTCCTATATCAAATGAAATAACTAGGTGATTTTTATGTATTTTCTAGCATCTTCCATTAACATTATTAATTAAACGGATGAACTACTTTAAAATAGTCAAACAAGACTTTTGTTCTAAAAAAAGAACAGCCCTATAAATGAGCTGTTCCATTCGTAGAAAAACCATCATCAATCCCAACAATTAAATATAACGTCTCCAATTGTTTTACTATCAAAATATAAAATATATTTCCACTCTACTTCAGATAAGCTGTGTAACTCCTTATCTCGTGTTAACAAAGTATTGAGAGTGACAGCTTCAAAACATTTACACATCGGAAAATATTTATGCAAGTGAGTTTTTGTTACAAATTGAAAACTTAGTTCCTCATCATACTTAGCAAATGAAACATAGGGCATAAGTCTGTGATGTAGAATTGTAAATTGTTCATTCGCCAGTTGAATCACTGCTTGCATATAAACAAAGTGAGGATTATTGATAAATTTTAAGGTTTTCGCCCGCTTTTCACTTGTAACTAAATGATATACCATTGACTGGAATGTCCGCATATCCTGTTCAATTAAATGATCTGCATCAAAACCTGAAATTCCTTTTGTTAAACGCAACAAATCACCCCTGTCATTATGCTCCTTCTGCAAACAGACGCCTTCAATAATTATCTATTTCCTTGTAATTTGATAGTCAATTTGTAAAAATGATACACCAAAAATCCGCATTTTATGTACGGCAGTTAGTGTTGTTTCATCTTCTGCGGTAATAACAAAATGTTCATGTAAAGGAAGTCTCATTAAAAAACGATTAATCGCTAAATATATTCCTGCATCTCCAGCATGATTGCTTGTTAAATGTAAATCTCCATTATCCTCATATAAATATAACACCCCAATCATTGTTGAAAAAGGCAGTGGGAGCGCAATATTCATATAGGTTGTTTCCCCTGTTGTATGCTTTGAATAGATGGCAACAAAGGTAGTTTGTTTATCTATTTTCCGAATCCATGCACGTGGAGCTAGCCGCCCATCTTGCTGCTCATCTACTTTAACAATCATACCTGTCATCTCGATTTGCTTACTAGAAAAGGGCAAATTCAGTTGTTGCATGAAACGACTTAAGCCTTGATAAATCAAAGCAAACGGTTTAAACCATACTTTCCACTGTACAGATGCCTGCAAACGATACTGATTTGTTTCTTCATAAAAATGTGGAATCGCATGAGGGAGCTTTGCCGTTTCAACAAAGTCACTAAGCGCATCAACTAAACCAGGATACGGATCTTTTCGTTCTCTTAATTTCCCACGAATTTGGCTAACTGGAAAATGAAATTCTTGATGTTTCGATTCTGGAATAAAGATTGCCCAAGCCAGTACCCCCATACCACCAAAGAAAACACCATTTATGACCCCATGAAACTTAAGCATTTCTGGTATTCCTACATAGGCATTCCCTATCACATGACCAAATGCATACATGAACGACCATAATATTGTGATACATAGAGACCCATAGGAAATTCGTAAAAGCACACCTTGACCACGAGGGAGTTTCGTTTTTAGAGCAAGGAAAAATAAGCTGTAAATAGCAACGATATAAAGTGTCACTGAAACAATTTCTAAAATAGTAGAGAACGTTATTCCAAGTACAACAAGAAGCGGGCCTGCCAATAAAATAACAACGACCGCATTGTACCATCTACTCTTATGTATTCGCCCAAAAAGACCAATCGAAATCGCTAATAAACAAGCTGAATAATGAAAATGAATAGCTGTTAACCACGTTATCAATGATGAAAAACCTGTATCAATGTTGGCAATAAAAGCAAAAAACCAAAGTCCCCCAATAAATATGTAAATAAGCCCAACATCAATCGAAATCTCAGCCATATTTGTAAAGCCTCGCTGTAAAAACCGCTTCACACCTTGTAAAGCTATAAACGCCGTATAAAGTAAATAAATAAGCGCGAGAATAATCGCTATCCAACCTTCAGACCACCAGTGGAGCATCGTAATAGCAACCATCATCACAACAACAAGGGCATCACCGACTTTGTTAAAGTCTATAACCATTTTCACCATTGCAGGCACAAAAATAAGCTGTGCAACTGTCAGTAGCATTGTGGGAGCGTACTTTCTATTTTGCTAACAAAACAAGACATTTTGATGCGAGGATGACGATTGATCCAGTTCAAAAAATAGTTAAGGATTACCTTGGCTCTCCAGCTCTTTTTTATTCGGATTTGCATTTTGCGGTGACACGTGAGGGGAGATTGGTTATCCGTTCTGGCGTTCAACGATTTGTAATGCCTCAACTAGAATGTCCGATACCAAAAATGTTGGAGGGACGTGTTGTTGTTGAGGAAGGATTTGATGAGATAAGGAATGTCTTTACGATTCATGTGTCCATCCATAATCCATTGATAGGGAGGCTGATGATGTATGCTGGTGAATTTACGCAGCAATCTATGTAGCCCTGTCCTACTATTCGGGCTTGTGCTGTCAGTTATTTGTTATTTCTTTAACCCACAGCCTGAATATATGATGGACTTCTAGCTCTCCGCTTGGCAATGCTCGACAAGTATTACAAATTGTAAACGGCACATCTTCACCAGATTCAGGAAACAAAAATCTAGTTTTAGTCGCCATCGCATAAAAGGGACGCAGCCACTTTGCACCAGTCTCAATTTTATGCATTACACCAATAGCATAAAAAGGCTGTTCTACAGGTAATGCATAACGCTTTTGCAGCATTGGATGAAGTCGAGAAAAATCCTCACCTAATAAAGTTTGATAAATCGTCATGATGTTCCTCCTCGCTTTCGCTTACAGCTTTTCGCACTCGGCATATCTTTACAAAGTACAAACCCAATAATGGACAATACCCATAAAGCCAGATTGAATGTCAATGGATTGAACGGAGCAGTGGCAATCGTTTTATCTGCTAAAATGGCCCCTAATGTTAGAAGTGGAAATAGTAAAATTTGAGAGCCAAACAAGAAACGCTTCCCTCGAGGTAACAGCCAAAAAAGTGCAAAAATGACCTCTGCAATGCCAACCCCTCTTACAATTTGACTTACCTGACTGTTCTCTCCACCTAATAATTCCTCCATCATCATCACCTCAGTAGGATGCTGAATAATGATTTTCGGCACAAGGCCATGGTACAACCACACAAAACAAAAAAACACACTGATTAGAAATGTTAAAAAGAAACGACGATACTGAGAAAATGGATTTTCTCCCTTTTCGAGCCACCTTTTTAAGACATCAAAGCTAAGAGCTGTTGCCCAGCCCATTATTGGACGAAACACTCTATCAAATAACTTTCCTAATTTTCCATAGCGAACATCATAGTCATACTGTGTTAAAAATGTGAGTCCCTTATCATGAGGAATATACTGCCAGTACCCTTTCCCTTCTGCAATTGGTGATATTTTTTGAGGGCTAATGAGACCGATACTTTTAATTTGTTCCTCAAAGGAATTCAGTGAAATTCACCTTCTATCGATCGCTCTTTATTATTGAAATAAAATACCATTCGAAATTCAATATAATGAAAGCAACAGCTAATAATATTCTTTTAATCCCCAGATATTACTTACCTCCATTTGAAAATCGATTTATACTATTATAGCAGTAAATTGATTAATCACCATAAATTAGGGTTTAAGCATTAAATTCCAATAAAATAAAAATAATTGAATCGAAATGACGATTTGCCAAGTCTAATAGTCGGAAGGAGGCGATTTTCATTACTACAAAGTAAGTATTATTAGTAGAGTTAGCACAAAACGGAGATGAACAAGCATTTAAGATGTTCGCTTTTAGTGTAAAATATATCAAGTAGAAACATTACAGCTTTTACTTATATTAACTACAACACTATATTAGGAGGAGAGATCGTTGAATCAGGCAGCAGAAGCTTTGCTAAATAAGGTATGGAAAGAAATCACTACAATTTACGAACAAGAAAGCAAAAGAATCAATGAGTTTGAGGATCAAAGAACGTTACAAGCTGGAGTTCATAACTACCTCAGAGTGGCATGGAGAAAAGGCAAGTTTACTTGGTCTAAAGGTAAATTTCAAATAGATTTCTCCAAATTATCATTATCCAGCTCGAATAAATTCGGAGCAGATGCTTACATCATGGAGTTGACCGATGAACTTCTGATAGATGAGTTCTTCCCTGCCTTGTGCGGGCTTGTGGATGACCTATTCCGCTCGGAGGAACTAGGATCTCGTTTCTTTGATTACAAACTTGAAGTTGTATTTGAGTTTGAGTGGGAGAGGTCGAAATTAACCCTTAACAAACAGCTGTTGAATGAGCCCAAGTTGAACCAACTCCAAAACACGCTGGATCATTTTATTCAGACGAGGATTCTTTCTGATTCGCCCGTATTACCTGATGAGAAAGACGTTTTCTTTTTCGCCTATCATTTGGTCAATTCTGATCTAATGAAACAGGAAGTGGTAGTAATTGATCCGTTGATTCGTCGTCTCTCCGACAAGCTGAATACTAATCAAGAGCTCAAAAACGGTTTGATTAGTCGTTATACTTTGGCGTTAAAAAAATGGGTGAATGATTACTTTTTACTGCAGCATTTTACCCGATCCGGTGATTATGATATGACCTGGACTTTGAAAGAGGATCATCCTTCCGTAGATACTAGAGAAATGGATTTCTTTCTTTATGCGGCATTGCAAATTGGATTTACAGAGACGGATATCCCACAGAAATATATGGAACTTGCTGTACAATTGGGGTCTAAGGAAGCTGCAGATTATTTGAAAAATGGTAGCGGTAAATTTGCTCATACATATCGAGGAGAGCTGATAGAAGGCAGAAACAACGATATTACACAAACGATAGAAATCTGCATTCTTTCCGAAGAAGAACTTGCTTATAAAGAAGCGTTGGATTATATTATCAATCTTTTGAAACAAGCGTTCCCTAAAAGTTATCAGCTGAAGTTAAAGAGTAGCCAAAAGAACTTCCTTCCTTTGAAGGAACTGGCGAAGTCCGAGCTACATCAGTTTTTCGCCAATGCGCTTAGCTACCCTGCTTTGTTCCCGAAGCTTGCAGAATATGTGGATACAGCTATGGAAGAGTTCGCATGGTACGAGGATGTAGAGCCGAGCGAGGAATCGGTCATGCCAGGCACTTATGCAGCAATGGGCCTTGGCTTATACAGCGAAGATTATTTTCCACTAGTCTGTCGCTATATGGAACTCGTAGATACAGAGCATCAGTCAGCGCAGGATAGCTATGCGGAGACGTTTATTGAGGCACATGGCGTAAAGATAGAGCTTATGCCAGTAATTGTATCCATTTTGCTAGGAGGGATTGATGAAGGCACGTTGGTCAAAAATCTAACCATCGACAGTCCTGAGCTTGTCGAGGCGCTATTCGAGGCGCTGAAAGGCAAAGAAATTTATGAATACGAAATGGTATTGCGCCGGATTTTTGGAAGCATGGAGAAACTTGAAGCAGTAGCCCAAAAGGCACAACCGCCATTAAAAGAAGCATTGGAGCAGCTATTGGCGCTTCAAATCGAAATGACCTGATCTGCCACATTAAATAAGAGCATGTTTTGATTATTTTTTTTCAAAACATGCACTTTAGATTTGCTCCATACTTTATTACAAAGATTTATCACCTAACTTTTTCAGTTTATCTCCTACTTTTTCAAATTTATCGACATTTCACGCGCCAACAAACAACACTGCCTGTCCAATCGCAATAAAAAAGGCTTCATGCTGTATCGGGCTATTGTCTTCAATTTGCAGAGTAATTTCAAAATGAGTCTCACAAAAAATAGCCTGCCAACGTGCAATTGGTTGATCCTCTAGAGAAAATACGGACCAGTCTTCCATCTCTTTGTTCAGATTAATTTTTTGCTCGCCATCTGTAATGATTAAATCAGGGATCATAATTTGCCAGCCATCATAAGCAATCATATAGTCCTTCCCTGTGATGAAATCCTTGCCTTTGAAATGCACTCGGCCACGACGTGACACCTTTTTACAAGTGAAAAGAGGCTGACCAGCGACATCACTGACATCGAAACGCACAAAATAACGATAGTCCATAGTGCGGTCAAACGCTTTTTTCAATCCATTAGAATAAACGCGTTGAACCGTAGACGACACTTCCCCCGCTTCATTTAAAACTGCTACAGCCTCTGTTGACTCAATCGCCGCTGATTGTTTGTATGTATAAATTTTCAATCTATTCGCTCCTTCAAAACTCATGCTTTCTTAAAACTACCATAAAATAAGCGCCAAATACAAAGTTTGCATTTGACGCTTTTTTCATTATTTTTGTTGTGAAGGGATTTCTACTGTGAAAGGCTGGAATTTCACTTCTTTAAGGGATGATTTATCGAAAGGAATTTTCGTTTCTACCCCAGCATTATCAATTTGAACGCCACCACCACCTGAAGGAAGCATTAAATACGGTATAATAATTAATTTTTGAACATCTTTCGAAATCGGGTCAAAGGATTTTGTGCTACTAAAATTCCATAGACCATCATTGAAATGACCTTCTCCGCCACCTGAATGTGAAGTGATTTCTTTGCCATGTTCATCCGTGATACGGAATTCTATAAACGATGCGCCTACTTGTGCATTATCAATTGTTCCCTTTTCAGTCGCTTTATAGTCCAGTGATACACCTGAAGGACTCAATGAAATTTTGGAAACATCTAGTTGAATACCCTCTGCTTGTTGTTGATGGTTGATAGGAACATAAACAATATCCGTAATTTTTTTAATCGGTGCTGTAAATTCCCATCTTTCCCCTCCTTTACCTTCCAGCACTAAGCCCATGTCAAAGGAATCTGGCATGTCGTCCTTCACATCAAATGTCGCGATACCAGTACGAACTGTCGGACTTAAAACTTTTTCACCATAGGAACCAGAACTCGCCTCAGGATTTTTACCATTTATAGTGAAATCAAACCCTGCACCAAAGTATTCATTACTTAATTCCTTTTCAGAATCAATTGTAATGCCTACAGTAATATTAGATTCATCATAAAGTACTTCATCTACTGTTACGGAAATACCGTTAATTGTCTGCTTTTCTCCAATAGTGCTCGTTAACCCTTGTTCGCTTGCTTGTTTTAGCCCAAGTAAGCCAGAGTTACTAAATACCGACCCGACAATCGGTAACTGTGATAAAGTACTTGCAAACGTTGGTGATACATAGGCTGCAGAACCAATCATAATACTAAATGCGGCTGCCGTACTTGCTACATATAATAATGGTTTACGTTTACTTTTTCTTTTAATTTGGATAGGTGTTTGACTCATTTTCGTTTGCTCCTCTGCTTGTTGTATTCCTTTTGTAATCGATGCTCGTACCTCATCTCTTGGGAATTCTGGAAGGGGTCCGTTTTCATTAAATGACTTTTTCATTGAACGTTGCACTCCTTTCTAATTCTCGCTTCAACTGTTTTTTACCACGATGCAAATACGTTTTAATAGTGCTTACCGGCTTCTCCATTACTTCCGAAATTTCTTTAATCGGTAAATCGTGATAATAAAATAAAATAATGGCCATTTGTTGAGAATGATTCAAATGCTGTATAGCATCCGATAAATCAATGGGATTCGCACTGACATTTTCTTCATGTTGTAAACGATTTAATAATTCACTTTCTTCATAAGGAATAATTTTTTGCCCTTTTTTAAGTAATCGGTAGCACTCATTAATTAAAATACGAAACAGCCACGTGGAAAAAAATTCAGGGTGCTTTAGCTGATGAACGGTTAAATAGGCTTTACACGCCGCCTCTTGAATCGCATCCAGTGCATCCTCTTTTTGGCCAACATAAGAAAGCGCAGTATAAAATAGTTTTTCTTCCTCTAAAATGAGTAGCTGCTCAAACGCTTCCTTATTCCCTGCAATAGCCTGTTTGACGATTGAAATATTATGTTCCATGCTGTTTCCTCCTTTCAATACTTAGAGTAATTAACCCTATCAAAAGGTTTCACTTTTAAATAATTCTTTTTCTAATAGAATAAAATGGCTCTATATCAAATGTTGAAATGAAACGCAATATAAAGTTTCCCTAGCTGCTCGGTTCTTTGGCGCTTCTATCCGTCACTTCGACTCTTCTATCCACGACTTTGACTCTTCTATCCGCCACTTTCGCTTTTATCCGTCGCCTTGGCTCTTCTATCCGTCGCTTTGCATCTTCTATCCGTCACTTCGACTCTTCCATCCGTCACTTCGACTCTTCTACCGTCGCTTCAGCTCTTCTATCCGTCACTTTGGCTCTTCTATCCGTCGCTTTGACTTTCTATCCGCGACTTTGGCTCTTCTATCCGCCACTTTCGCTCTTCTATCCACGACTTTGGCTCTTCTATCCACGACTTTGGCTCTTCTATCCA
>NZ_JARVRU010000223.1:0-11484 GCF_030209535.1 Lysinibacillus sp. fls2-241-R2A-57 | reverse complement strand
GCAACAAAGCGCCCAGTCGGAACGGAAATCAACCACACGTTTTGGTGAAGAGCCTAATTATTATATATTTAAATAGAGATTAACAAAAGTACAAATAATTTTTAAAAAGGAGTGGAATGGAAAAATGGATTTCTTCAAAATATTTATGTTCCTTTTTATAATTATTGCAAACATAATAGGATTTTTTGTGTTTTTTAAGAAGAAAAGTATATATTTAGCTGCCTTAACAATATTATGTTTAGCTATAGTATTTGGTGGAGCAGGAAGTTTATTAGCGATAGCAATAATTAATGATCCATTTGCAATATTTTTTGGTTTGCAAATAGGGTACATTCTGCTGATTAATGGCGTGATTGTCCTGTTAATTGCAGTTCTAAAAACAGTAGTAAAGAAAATAAATAGTGTAATGTAATAATAGTTTTAGACGTAGAAGCTCATACAAAAATATTAAATACCTGTCATAAAAAGCGAGGTTGATTTTTAATGAACGAGGATATTAATAAAATTATTGATTGCTTAAAAAAAGGTTTAAAAGAAGATCCTTCAAATATTGTTTTTGGAAAATTAAATGAAGGTATCGAGGGAGATAGTAAAGTTAATTCTTTAAAGTTAGGAAAATATTACGACTTATTAAATTTAACAAACGGAATGCGTTGTGGTGATATTGATCTATGGAGTTACAGTGAATTAGAAAGAAATCAATATGTTCTCTCAGATATACAAGATGAAAAAGAATCATGGTTATCAATAGGCCAAATTCTATATGAACCATTAATAATGAACAGATTTGATGGGAATGTTTATAGATTTGATATGGATGAAGATGGTACTTTAATGAATTATTTTGGAGAATTAGATTTCTTTTTAAAAAATTATGTTTTTGGATATGGATATAGTGAAGTTATCCCGAATTCTGAAGATGATGATTGGTTCTTGTTTCTGAAAAAGAAAGGAATAATTTCTGATTAACTATAATGAGAAAAGTAAAAATCACATCTATAACGAAAAAAGTGTATACAAAACATTTTCATTAATCAAGGTAATCAAAGATATGAATATCTATTAATTACCTAAACACAAAAAGTACCATATGAATGACTTATGAAGATGGGAAATATTGTTATATGTGACAACCTTTCATTCTAGTAGCTAATATTACAAATGGATACAAATTTAATATTGGAACTGAGTATCTAGTATAGAAAATATATGAGAGAGAGTGTAAAAGTAATGAATATGTCTAAAGTGCATGTTTGGGTAGGGGTAAATAATGTTGATGATGAAACTTTTGAGAAGTACTTCGAATTAGACTATGACGATCTAGATATGGATATTGATGATCCTCTTTATAAAGTGTGTCAATTTTGTCTAGATATAAACGAAAAATGGTACGATGAAGACTGTATTGGCGTTTATAAGGAAGATAATACTGTAGATGTTCGTGTATTATTGGAAGAATTATTGGTATCAAAGGAGACATTGTTAGAAATACAAGACATTTGTAAAAAAAGAGGATTAGAAAATAGTAATGCTATGTTTTATTATATGGATTCAGAAATAAATGTAGCAGATCTAAACAAACTTTATAATGGATTAACTTATATAGGAAAATTTTGCACGAATTTATAATATCGATATATTTCGTATTATAAACACTTACATATCGGCGGCACTGATTATTTTAAAAATGGTACAGGATGAACTAAAAAAAGAAGGGTGTGGAACTTTAATGAACAGCAATTCTAAAGGTAACACTAATGTCTTTTTGAATAACGATATTTCATTTGAGAATTCTTGGAAGGAAATATCGGTTTCCAAAATAAATGAGATTATATCTGATGAATTTCCAGGAAAAAAGGATTTTATAGAGTTTTACCTTGTTAAAAATGGAGGGGTGTTTACTAAAGGGGCATATATTTACCCTGATAATTTTTATGAAATAACAAACAAGGATCATATCTCGATAGAAATTGGGAGTTTTTTTCATATTCCATTAATAGAAGATAAAGAGGATTCTTATTACACAATGTCTATTGAAAGAGCAAGAGATAGAAGGATAGATTATTCTGAGGACTTCGAGAACTTTGTTTTATTTCATATCCCTTTTGCTGATAATCATGCGGATAATGATTTTTGGATTGATATCCAAACTGGGGAAATTAAATATATGGATTACGAAAAAAGTTACGACCCAGATGATGCAATCGTTGTAGCACCTTCATTCTTAGAATTTTGCAAGCACCTTCAGGCAACACTTAAGTAGACTGTAATGTAAAAAAGGAAATTGGCACTTACAGGCGAATTTATACCTAAACCATTATTGGAAAGGTGATATTTTGAATTATGAAAGTAAAACTATAAAACTTGCTATGGATGACGGGAAAATAGTTGAAGGTATGATGAAACTATATGAGGAATCTCCAGATGATGAAGAAATGGTTTTAATAGAATTATTATTATTAGGTGACACAATAAGTTTCAAACATGAAAACTTTTTCCTAGCACTTCAAAGCCTGCGACATCATCTAGAGGATAAGCATATACAGGTTATGTGTAATGGGGCTGCGTTAAATGTTTATCCATCTACAATGCAGCTATCGATGGTTACCGGACGTTTAGCATATAAAGTAAAATGGGGAGAACAAGCTAAATTAAAAGATGTGGTTGACATATTTGAGTTTGACAATAGTTTGAGGTTTGTAAAAATCGAAGAACAGTTCAGCTACTATATTAGGTGGTTAAAAAGTTTAAAGGGTTAGCTTAGTTAAGAAGAATTTAGTAACTATGAGATTTTACAAAGTAATCGAGGGTTACTTAGTGTCAAAATAGATTTTAATAAGCAATTTTCTCACTGAAGAGTGGACTCAAAAGGGAGTGGAAGAATGCGTCCGAACAAATATTGGAAGTATTTTGATCGAGTAATGAAAGAGTACAAAAAAAGAGTGGTTTCGGATGAAGAAGTAAAAGAAATACTAGATGATCGAATGCAGGAAATGAAGGACTTAATTGAAAAAAATGAACGAAATCTTTTAGCTGATAGCTTAGGCTTATTAATAGGTGTTCACCTTGAAATGAATGCAAAAAATAGAATACTAAATGGAGAACCATCAGCATGGATTTTATTAGAGCAACAACTTTTTTGGTTGAATCAAATGATTAAAAGCAATCCAAGTGAAAGAAATGTATCGGACAGAGAAATAGGAGGGCTGATTGGGCTTTCTTTATTATGGGGTTATGAAGATTTTGCAGAGCTAACATACAAATATGCAACTAATATGTTCACGAAAGATCGAGATTTTTATTCTGAGAATAAGACTCATCATGTTTTCATGACATGCCTATATCACAAATGGAAAACTGGAGAAATGCCTGAATTGTTTAATATTTTACCAGAAGATCATATCTACCAAAAATTGATGCGCAGTTGGAACGATACAAATAATTTTGGAGAATATCTTTATGAACTTTGTGATTTTCACATCTATAGTTTAAGCGACACACCAGACAAATCAAGTGAAATTTTATCGTTCGACTGTATTCCTTACGATTATTATTGTATTCAATTACTAAGAGAAAAAGAGGGACTAGTCACACCTAATATAGAGCATCCGTTGCTTCAAACACCACTGGCTGAAATTCCAAAGGATAGACCTGGGTATAAACTTGATGAGGATGAGGTATTGCAATTCGTAATTCAAAATGAAAAAATACCTGATTCGCAACGCCTCATACGTTAAAGGCGTTTCATAATGAGATACCTTCAACAGTTAGGTGGAATATGAGTGGTGATATGCATGCAATGTTGTTACTTCTACAAGGCTTTCATGTGATGCAGTAGATAAAGATTGATTTGAATTTAAATGAGGCGATAAATCCACTAATTAAGATTTATTGCTTTTTTTAATATCTTATTCATGATTTACTTAATATGGAAAGTGTGGAAGGCAGGGTGTTGACTGTGGATGCAAATCTTATTAGAAGAATTGAATCTTTTTTAAACAAAAGTGAGTTTAAAGAGTTTAAAGGAGAACCAGCTACTGACGAAGAAATTTTGAATGCTGAACAAGTTTTGAATGTAAAGTTTAACGAAGAGTATATTCAATTTATTAAATTATTTGGAGGTGCTTGTGCAGGATTTGCTATACATGCATTTAAAAACGGAAGTTCATTGGGAAAAGCCACTGTAGTCGAGCTTACTCATCGATTTAGAAAAGGTGGAGAAGATATGATTCCACAAGAATTGAAAGATGCTTATGTGATTTCAGATGATGGCACAGGGAATCCCATTTTAATGAATAAAGAGGGAAAGATATTTATTTTTTGGCATGATTCATGGGAAGTAGAATTACTACATAACTCGCTACAGGAAATGTTAATGAAGTATTTTCCGCAATCAGGGGGTTATTACGTATAATCTGCGATAGAAATAAAATATATTCTTGAGCCAGAAAAGATTTAGCGGATCTAATATTAGATATACCTTTTGAATAGGTTTATGAGATATTTGTAAATTAATAGATTTAATAGATAAAAATATGTGAACAATCTTAAAAGTAAGATATAATAAAAATTGGAGGAAATTATGAAAATTTTCAGTGAAGCACCAGACGGTAATGAAGCGGCAGAACTAGAAAATGCTCATTATTTTAATTTGGCAATTGAGAAAATTGAAGAAAGCAATGAGTGGTTGAAGAAAGCTGAGAAGCCATATCAGGTTATGTTAGTTCATTTAGATATTTTGTTGATGCTTTCTAGAAAGTATAAAGCAGATGCAAACTTAAGTATTAAGAAAGATAGGGTTCAGAATGGAAAAATACTTTTGACACATGGTTTACTAGGTGCGGTCATAAAATCCCTTCAAAATATAGAAATGGAATTAAAGAAAACGCTGAAGAGTTATTTTATGAATTGAGTGAATATGGTCATTAAAGTATGCTGCAACGTTTCGAGGTGTAAAAAAATTATTTTTGGTGGTGGATTAAGATGAATTTTGTAGATGATAAACAGAAAATCGCTCCGTTTTTTTGGGTGAACCATGATGGAGGTTCTGCGTCCTTATGTTTAAATGTGGGCGACTATAAGCACGAGCTTTTTGATACGCGATCTGATGAAGGATTTGAGGGGAACGGCTATGATTGGAGTTCTTTAGCAATAGTTTTTCTTGAAGAAAAAATGCCCGAATTAAAAGGTATTGTCAATTTTGATCCCGAAGCCGATATGTTTTGTGCGTATTCTTCTGATAAAAAAGCATTAGAGAAGTTTGCTATTTCATTTAAAAATATATGTGAAGATGATTCTTCCATCACAGATTTATTTTCTCGGGCTGAATTAGATTGAATTTAATATAATATTAAATTTCTCTCAGGCGAATTATTGATATCAGATTCGGATAATATTTTCATTTCGGAAGAGGGAATACGTACCTTGTCTTTGAGTTCTAATATTTTTCATATTAAGCAGTTTGTTAATTAATGTAGAGTGCCTGTACTTGCAACAAATCTTTACATTTCTAAATGATTTGAAGTTTGATTTAAAACGGCAATAAATCCATGGATTAGGGTTTATTGCCGTTTTTTAATACTATATAACGGATCTACAAGTATAGATTTAAAAACTGATTTTCTTGGATAATTGTCCAGAAAAGTTGTAGTATGCTTATATTTGTGACCAGTTCCGTATTACCCCAATATTTATACTTTAATTTAAAACGGCAATAAATCTATGAATTAGGAAGAAAGATCATTCGAAGTATCATAAATTTTATCATCCGGACGACTAAGGCGAAAGAAACGAATGGGGAGGCGGAGCATTATGTCAGAAAAAATAAATAGAGAACCAATATTACCAATTAGACAGATAGGGGAAGACAATTGGATTGAAAATCTGTCATCCTTTCTTGAGGATCGTGATGTAGAAGTGATTTCGTTAGAAGATGAACAAATTTTTCAAAAAACAGAGCGATATCTAGATTGGATAATTCCTTTTCAAACGAAAGAATATTTCTTAAATTTTGGTGGTATTGAAAGTTCTGATTTCATGTACAACCTTAAAAAAATTAATGAGTGGGAAGTATTGACCAATTCTGTTTGGGAGTTTGTATCATTAAATTTTAAACAGCAAGAAACAGATAAATATATTGTTTTTTCTGAAAGTCCTAGCAATGATCCTATATGCTTTAAAAGGGACACTGCACAGGTATATTTGTTTTCACATGATCCCATTAAAAGGACTAAAGTATATAAAGATTTCAATGACTATTTATTAAATGAGATAATTGATATCCAAAAATTGTACACAGAAGTTACTTTTGATTGTTCTAAGAAAGAAATAGAGTATAAAGCAAATTTGCTAGATGGCGATAGTATTGATTTTAATTTCCGTTATTTAAAACTTTAAGTACAAATAACAGCAGAGATAATTTTATCTAATGCACATATAAAGAAGCTGTAATAAGCGGTTTTACATGTTTTTTTGTATTTACTTATCTATGGTGAAATAGTTTTGGTTTCAGACTATTTGGTTGAATTGAAAATTATTCGACGGGGTTGCTGAACTCAGAAAATGTCAGGAGTAAATTTGTGAAAAGATGGGATTGAATAATTTTTAAATGTTAACAGAAGGTGATTAGAAGTATGATTGCAATTAACGATTTTAACCGAATTGGTGAAAATCTTTTTAGATTTATTTATAACCTAGGTGAAATCGCTTATAGCTCTGTTGTTACTTTTAAAGAAGCATGTACAGATGCTCATTTTAATTCAGTTTTTCCTTTAATCCAAGATAACTTACTTTGGTTAGAAGAAAGTGTTGATACGCTGAAGGGGCTAGTTGAAGAGAAATTGCGTTTTAATACAGATGTTAACGAATTTAAGCATCTACATATTGTTTCATTTTCTTTGATTTTTGAGGAAAATTTTGATGTTCCGATTATTCAAATTGCTTATGGTGATGATGGGGTTTATTTGACAGTAGGTATAAAAGAACAACAAATATTTCAAATCACGCTCAATGAATAATAAAACAAAATGAAAAATTAGGTCAGGAGGTTATTTCTCAAGGTTACATTATTCCGATATAATCCCTTTTGGGGACTGATTTCGCTTCTATAGGAAAAGATAAAAAATGAAAAAAAGTAAAAAATATACAATATCTATTTATGATTATAAATAGATATTGTATAATAAGGATATAAAGGTGAATATAAGTGGATGAATTTGAAAAAGTCCTTGCGCTTGTCGCACTTGTTGCTACAGCATTTAAAGCCTTCACATCAGGCTTTAAAGACATTCACGACATGAAACAAGGAAAAAAGAAAAAGCGACGTTCCCCGGCTAAGAAGAATCGTCGCTAATATTTCGGGAAGGAGGTTAACCCTCCTTCTTTAACAAAATTATAACACATCCACTTATTTGTATATATGAAAAAGGTATTCGAAAAATTTGGTTATGTAAATATAGCCTTGCTGTTTGCTAGTACAGTTATAATACTGAAGTATGTTGATTTTCAAGATCGTTCAGTCTTTGGCAATGTATTACTAACCCTGTATGGGATCACAATTTTAATCCACGCTGCAAGACTTATGTTTATAATTAAAGTGAGGTGAAATTGTGGAATATAAATTTGCATCAACTGAAGAACTTCTTGAATTTTTAAATGAAGAATTATTGTCTGGAGCTGAAGCAGCTTCAATATTAGAAATATCAACGGCCCGGCTAGGACAATTAGTGAAAGATGGAAAATTAGTAGTTGCTAAAGAACAACCTAAAATGTTCTTAAAAAGCATGCTACTGGAGAAAAAAGACGAACTCGAATTACTCCGGAAGAAATATAGACCATATGAATAGTTGAGTACCTGGTGGTTTCATTAAAAGAAGGGAGTGTTGAAAATGGAAAAGCCTTTAAACTACGAAAAAACTTTCAAAATCGAAATATTAAATGAATTTGCTAATGGTGTCTATAATCGTTTGTTAAACTTTGTTTTGAATAATGGTATGGATCAACAGGATAAAAATAATCCTTATAACGTCTTATTAGACCAGTTTGTTGAAATGCTAGATATAAATTTATTTAAATTGTCATTTGAAGAATTAGAAGTATTAGATGGCTATTGGACCAATATGAATAGCTATATTAAAGAAATAACAAAGGGAAAATTAGCATGAATAAATTAGACTTAGCTTATTTTTCTGAAGATCAGTTTCAAGTGCGTTTACAACAACATTTACAACGATTAAGCAGAAAAAAAACGGTACAAAAAAATCCTGTTGTGTTTATTTTAGGTGGGCAACCAGGTGCAGGGAAAAGTTCGTTACATGATATTATTAAAGACAAATTAAACGAAAATGTTATTACTATTGATAATGATACGTTTAAACCTTCGCACCCGAACTTTGATTTACTCGTTGGGAAATACGGTAAGAATTATGTAGAACATGTTACTCCTTTTTCAAATAAAATGACTGAAGCCTTAATTGAATATTTTAGTAACCAAGGTTATAACTTAACTATTGAGGGTACTTTGAGAACCGTTGAAACGCCAATAAAGACTGCTACAGACTTAAAAGAAAAAGGATATGAAGTAAGCCTTTATGTTATGGCCGTATCGAAAGATTTATCTTATTTAGGTACGCTGGAGAGATATGAAGCAATGTATTTAAAAGAACCACAAACGGCAAGATCAACGGATAAGGCTATTCACGATACGGTAGTTTCTAATTTACCTAATAATCTTGATACCCTTTTTAAAGGTGATATTTTCACCGATATTAGTCTTTTTACAAGGGAAGGAACTAAGGTTTATTCTAGTGCTGAAACGCCGTCTATTAGCCCAAAACAGGTTGTTAATGAAGCTTTAAATCAGGAATTACCTAGAGATGTCTTAGTTAATAAAATTAATAATATTATTAATCTGACCAAGCAAAATAATCACCAACTACCTGAACTTTCAAATTGGCAGAAAGAACTTAAATAACAAGGCCAACAAAGTATTTTCTCTTTGAGGGCGTAAAAGAAATTGATACCAATATCAAAGGCCAACAGCAGGATCAAGCCAAAGATAAAAAGCGAGAACAATCACTTTAAATGTTTGTAAATTAAAGAGGAAATTCAAAAAACATAATGAAAAAGAGGAGGATAAAATATGGGTAAATATAGCATTGCTAATACAACTAGAGAAGAACGCGCAGAAAGATCTGCGCGAGCGGAAGCGATTAACAGCTTAGGAGCTAAACCAGTAGCGCCTGAAGATCAATTATTGTTTCAACGACATATTGACGGTGAATTGGAAATTGAGGAAGTAACACAAATATTGATTGATAAATACAAAGAACCCCCTAAAGCTCTGAATGATTAATTTCAGAGCTTTTTTGAAATTCATTATTAGGGAGCGTGATATTTATGAAGGATCCGTACTTAATACCAAATAGTTTTGTATTGAAAAACAAATTAAATATTACTACTCAAGAAAAATTAGACATGGCTGAAACTGCTATCTCAAAAGCTAAACTCCATTCCATTCTTGATGTTAAAGGGGACTTTGATTATAAGCATTTAATGGATTTACACAAGCACATTTTGGGTGATGTCTATGAGTGGGCCGGACAGCCTCGTTTGATGGATATAGAAAAAGCTGAATCCGTACTTTCAGGTTTGAGTGTTCGATATTGTCATCATAAACAAATTCCTGCTGAAGCTAAAGCAGCCATTGACGAATTGAAAAATGTGAATTGGCGTAATTTAGATACATATGAGCAGAAAGCCGAAGCATTTTCAAAAAACATGGCTACATTATGGCAGGTACACCCTTTCCGGGAAGGTAATACGCGAACTGTAACAGAATTTTGTGTACAATATGCGGCTACTCAAAATATATTTTTAAATCAAAATTTATTCGCTGAAAATGCTTCATTTACTCGAAATGCACTTGTTATGGCGAGCATCGGGGAATACTCTGACTTTTCACATTTGAATAGAATTGTTAAGGACGCTATGGAGAGTGGCGATAAGGAAGGATAAGCGTTAAAGAAAAAAACGAACAAGCTAAATCAACATCTGAAGATATTTTTTCTTTAAAAGGTGTTAAAGAGATTGATACTAAAATTAAAGCGCAGCAGGACCAATCTAAAGAGAAGAAAAGAGACCACTCTCGTTAAATAAAAAAGGGTGGGAAATATTCTTTTTTATCCAATTGTGTATACAGTTTAAGTTATTAAATTTTTCTACTTAACAATATGATGGAAATGGAGAATTTTTATAAATTATCTGAAATAAAAGAAAAGTTCGAGCTTGAAACAGACCCGGATGTGAAGGAGTTATACTTATCGATATCTAATGTAAGAAGTTTTAATTAATGGATTAGAATGAGTAAATTATGAACAAAAATTTTAAAATGTAGAGGGAGTGGGTAGAAATGAGAAAAAAAACTCATGAGGAAAATCTGGAGGAAGTAAAGGCTGTCTTGGCATTTGAAGGCTTAGAACTGTTACCAGAATTGGAGGAGCTCATCTTGAAAGAAGCTAAAGGGGAGATTACAGCACTCCAAAGCGAAGAAATGGCAATGAAAATCTTGGGTTTGAGCAATGGGAAAATTTAATCAATCTAAATATTGTTATCCTAACTCCACTATCTTGATTAATAAATTTGATGTTCATGATCAACAAAAATTAGACCAATTAGAAGCATATTATGTTGGAAGACGTTTATATCAATTGCGAGAAAATCCATTACGTGGGAAATTGTATATCGAAGAACAAGGAAAAGAGTTATTTAAAGAATTAAAAAAAATAAGGAATTTTTCACATGAACTTTATAATTTACAAGAATGTACAGACTCTTCTTCTTTTATTGAAGTTGAAAATTACTAAAATGAATATGTTCACGTTTCAATTTTAAATTGTAATGTAATGGTAATCCGCGATAAGAAAAAGATACTGCTAGAAGGCGAGCTTGAGGAAATACAAAGGTTCGTCACCAATTTTATTTTCAATTAAAAGTTAATTGTTTTAGTGATTCCACAGGATGAAAAAAATTACAAACATAAGTAAGAAGACCATTTTGTATGGGAAGGGAATACAATTCTGTCTGAGTGTGCAGAAGGCTGCTAACTTTTGAATTCAGTGCAACGAAAATGTCTACTTAAGATAGAAGTATATAAGGGATGTGGATAAATGGATGTATTACTACGTGAATACTATTTTAAAAAAGGAAGCAACTTTAATAGAATTTCAGGGAAATACAGATAGATTATTTGATTATTTTGTTCGAGATGCGATTGATGGGGAGTTCTTGAAATATGTTGAATTGAAAGGAATAGCTCAAGAAGGCATGAATGAAGAAGACTTAGAGAAATGTGATTTTTTAAGCGGTATAGTTGGTTTACCGATATTTTCTGAACGTTTTGTTGAAAAGTCCTCATCATTATTGAATCAAGAATGATGTTAGTCTAAATAATGGACACAGAGAATTGGGAGTTTATAAAGTATAATA
>NZ_JARVRU010000213.1:0-11544 GCF_030209535.1 Lysinibacillus sp. fls2-241-R2A-57 | reverse complement strand
TTCGATCTCCTATCCATCGCTTCGACAATTCCATCCGTCGCTCTGATTTCTATCCATCACTTGAGCTCTTCTTTCCGTCACCTTGCCCTTTCTATCCGTCACTCTCGCCTTTCTATCCGTCTCTTTGCCAATTCTATCCGTCGCCCTGACTTCTATCAGTCACTTTGGTGGGGCTATCCACGAATTTGGCTGCTCTATCCACGCTTTTGGCTGTTGTATCCACGACTTTGGTTGTTCTATCCACGCTTTTGGCGAGGCTATCCACGATTTTGGCTGTTCTATCCACGAATTTGGCGGGGCTATCCACGCTTTTGGCTGCTCTATCCACGACTTTGACTGCTCTATCCACGACTCTGACTGTTCCATCCGCCACTCCGATTCCTATCCGTCACTTTGAACTCAAAAAAATAAGCGCAGATTTCAAATAATATGAAATCTGCGCTTATTTTCTAGTTTGTTCCGCCGTAAATAATCGTTACATTTGCATGGTTTAATAATTGACTTGCTGGGAAATCTTCTGTCACGATACCACTTTTTAATTTTTCGATGGCCTCTAGTTTTTTTTCACCAAATGCAATTAATACGATTTCCTTAGCATTCATAATAGATTGAATGCCCATTGTAATAGCATGTGTTGGTACATCTTTAAAGTCATCAAAATAAATTGCATTTTCATTGCGTGTAGATTCAGTTAACTCTACAATATTAGTTAGTGAATCAAAAGGTGTTCCTGGCTCGTTAAAGCCAATATGTCCGTTAACGCCGATGCCTAAGAGCTGTAAATCAATTCCTCCTGCTTCCTTGATTCGAGCATCATATGCCTCACACTCAGCAGCCAAATCCTCTACCTTACCATTTGGTAAATGTATATTTTCTTTCTTAATATCTACATGCTTGAATAAATTCTCATGCATAAATGTCCAATAACTTGCTGGACTTGATTGATCGATGCCAACATATTCGTCTAAGTTAAAAGTAATAACGTCGCTAAAAGAAATAGTTCCAGCTTGTTGTCGTTTCACTAATTCTTTATACATCCCTACAGGAGAACCACCAGTTGCTAATCCTAAAATACTTGCCGGCTTTACTTGTAATTGCTTAGTAAAAATATCCGCTGCGACTTCGCTCATTTCATCGTAAGAATTTACTTCTATCCACTTCATTTTAGTTGTCATAGTCATATTTATACCTACCTTACAATATTTATTATTAACTAAATTGGGAAATAGTTCTCTAAATAGTAGCTAATATCTCAATCTTACTAGTTATCCATCTAATTTTCTATTATTTTCTTCATCAATTATACCTCGGCATAATTGCGTCCGCCGCTTTCATCTCACCACCTATTGAGGTAGGAGACTTCTGTAACTGTCGTTTCACTTACGTTACAAAAAACATCTGTAACTGCCGTTTCACTTACGTTACAAAAAACATCCGCCGAAAGAAGTTAAATATTATACGTGTATTCCCAAGCCATTTCGGTTATGTTATTTAATAAGGGAGTGAGGCGATATAATGAATTCACAAATACAGCAATATTTGAAATATATTCTTTTTCAAGGGCCTTTAACTGAGCCGTCTATTAAACTACTTGGACAATTACAAACAAGTCATTTATACATCATCCCGTATGAAAACTTGGATGTTGCCTTGAAACAAGACATCTCCTTCTCGATTCCTGATATTTTTCAAAAAATAATTGTTCGCAAACGTGGAGGCAATTGCTTTGAACTAAATATTTTATTTAGTTGGCTACTTCGCGAGCTCGGCTTTTCAGTGACCAATCGCTATGCACAGTTTTGGCGCAATTTTGAAGAAGATGCTCCTGCCGAAGATGTACCTATGCATCAGCTATTGCTTGTCAATTTCGCTGGCCAATCATATATTTCCGATGTTGGCGTAGGCGCACTAGCTCCGTGTAAGCCAGTTCCACTTATAGCTGGGCATCACCACCGTGAAGGCAATGAACTTTATAAAATTGAACGTGATGATGCGAACGGCTGGATGCTGTACGAACAAACAAAACATAATTGGCGTTTACTTTATAGTTTTTTTGATGACGCTAACGATGCAAAGTTTGCTCCAAGGCTTTCTAAACAACAAAATAAAATTGCGATGATTCGTACCCCTCGCGGTAGACATACAATGCTTAACAACGAATTCCGAATATATGAAGGACAATCCCTAACAACCTATAAAACACATAACGAAAAAGAATGGCTACAAGCACTTCAGCGTTTTTTTCATATCTCATTAGACTAGATGCTTCGGTACTTATACATTCACGACAAAAGCAAGCCTCCTCATTAATCGGAGACTTGCTTTTCCTTTGGCTAACATTTCATTTATTTGGCTGTACGCTCGAGCAACTCATAAACAACAACATCATTGTAGAGCTCCTTAACTAAACCAATACCATCGACAAAGTAATATGTTGAAACTCCATCACTGTTTACGGACTTTTCTTCTAGAACAATTACATTATTATAATCGATACCACCTGCTCGGACAGTGCCATCTGTTGCTTTAACAGTAAGACGGACTCCTGAAATTATCCCACCATCATCCTCATGTTGAATCACGCCAATTCTTAGCGGTAATTCGAAGGCTAAATCGTAAAATAAATCATAATCACGTGCAACTCCTTGACCAAAAACATCACCATCGCTAAATAAAAGCTCACTATTAAATACTTTATTAGAATTCAAATCGCTTATTGCCCACACATCATTCTTATCGTCATAATGACTATACTTATATTTTAATGTATAGTGTTTTTTGTCTTTCAACGAATAATGCGAATACGTGTAGTCATACGCTTTATCTTTTAATAGATTCGGATTCGATAGCGTTAATGCACGAGCTAAAAATGCTGAAAAATGAGCTCGTGTTAAAGGTAAATTGGGCTTAAATGAACCATCATCATATCCTCTTGTTATATTGTTACTAGAAATTGCTGAGATTTCCTTATAGCCTCTTGTCTTAGCTGAAACATCTGTAAAATAGCTTGTCTCAGATCCTTTTAATTTAAATGCTCTTTGCAGCACAATCGCCATGTCCCCTCTTGAAAGAGGTGCATTCGGGTTAAATTTCTGTGCCGAATCGAAAATGCCGGTATTTTGTACTGCTGCAATTTCTTTATAATAGGGATGTGTAGTAGGTACATCCTGATACTTTGGATCTTTGACATTCGTCGTTTGCAATCCTAAAGCACGTGTTAGCATAACAGCTACCTGTGCTCTAGTTACATATGTATTCGGTTTAAACAGGTTATTAGGATAGCCATTAATAATTCCTTTTTCAACTAAGTAATCGATTTCCGTTATCAATGTGTTATCCTTGGACACATCTTTGAAGCTCGCTGCCTGTACACCTTCCATCGGTATTAACCAAACAGCTAATAATAGTGCACATACTATTTTCAACATCTTTTTCATGTCTTTCCCTCTCTTTCTCCATTATTCATAATATACTTTTTTAGGTATTATTTCCAATACAATTATTAACAAAAACAGCCTCCACAATCATTCGCAGAGACCTTGTTAATCAGTACGATTATTTATTTTGAATTAAGCCGAAGCCAAGCCCAGTTGGATCTACCATATAGGCAAGATAAAACTCATCGAACTCCATTTTGTCACGAACAACGATGGCACCATTTTGTTTAGCTTTAGAAATAGCGTCATCGATAAAATCAACTTCAATTTGAATACGTGTTCCAAAAGGATAGTCATGTGGCCCCTTTGCAATACCACCGTTAATCCCTGATTTATTATCATCCCCAGTTGTTACAGCCCAATATTCCCAATGAGGTGCAGCTACCTCCCAACCAAAAACCTTGGCATAAAACTCAGCTGCTTTTTCAGGCTCCTGACTATTTAATTCAAACCCTATTACTCTCCCCATGTAATTCCCCTCCTGATTTTTGAAACATAATTTATAGTTCAACAATTTAATGGATATTTCCTCCATTAGTTTCATCACCATAACGTGGGGTTGATTTCCGTTCCGACTGGGCTCTTTCGATGAGCCGCTTCAATGACATTAAAAATGTATATAAGGAATTATTCAATAATTCCGGTATAGCTATGTATTGTGAAGTAATGATAGACGAATGGAAAAACATTATGGATATCAATTTATGGGGCGTTATGTATGGTACACAAGTTAGCTATCAAATCATGAAAGTACAAGGTTTTGGACATATCATCAATACTTCATCAGCGGCGGGGCTAGGGCCATCTCCTATATCAACGGCATGCTCAACTACAAAGCATGTTGTTGTGGGCCTAACGATATCATTACACTATGAAGCTGAGGAATTTGGCATCAAAGTAAGCACACTATGTCTGGCTATTGTTGATACTCCTATTTTTGATAAATCGGCGATGTCCAAGCAATTGAAAAGATAAAAAATGATGTCTCCGCAGCAATTAGCAAAAATCACTATTGCAGACGTACACAAAAATAAGCCTATTATTTGTCCAATGCCAATGCGTAAGACAATGGATGTCGTCTTCACCATCTTCCCTTCTTTACACAGGGCATTAATGAGAATGGTCTGCAAAGTAAGCCGAAAAGCTCGATTAACATAAATATTTAAAATAAATGCATTTTTCTAAGGTGGTAAAAAACCGCTATGCTTTTCTGCCGACAAGGCACGAGCCGCATCAGGGCCAAAAATAGGATGTTGGATACGAAGGCATATGTCTCCTTCGCTACAATTCACACTTCATCGAAAATACAATTCACAGGAGTCTCGCGGTTTTTTACCTTTATATTAAAGATAACTAAAACACCAAAAGACAGTTAGCGATCTTCTTCATTCTTCTTATAAATACCTAATAGTAATGTAATAAGACCTATAACAAAAATCAAAGGAGATAAAAACATCATAATCGATGCTGCACAACCGTTTCTAATCAGCATTCCATACGTTGCACCAATTAAATAAGATAAGAATGGTGCAAATGCAATCATTGTAATGATACCCCAAACTATATATCTTCCTTTCTCCGACCTTCCTTCACTTAATTGGAATGCCGCTATTAAACCTACTAATACAATTATTAATGCAATGACAAACGCCATAAAATCACCCCCTCTTTTCTTCTACAATATGCTTCATTAGTTGAGTGATTTGGTAACTTAACACTAGGCTTTTAAAAAAAATACATAATTGCACCTAATCATTAACCTAATACAGTTGTTTAAGATCCTCACCAAAAAATGAAGTGAAGGATGGGCGACTCATTAAGGATCAACAGCTGTCAGGAAAGTACCCGATCGGAGCGGAAATGGACTCCAAGTTACAGAGATGAGCCTGTTTAATCAAAAAAATACCACAACCATCAAAGGCTGTGGTTGTGGCTTTCTGATTTAAAGGGCATCTTGTAAAATGACACCATCGCTCATTTTAATAATACGATCTGTATAAGCAAGCATCTCTTCATCGTGTGTTACCATTAAAGTAGTAATGTTTAATGTTTTAGTTAAATCTCTAATTAATAACATAACCTCTTTTGATCTTTTTGAATCTAAACTTGCCGTTGGTTCATCTGCGAACAGAACTTTCGGTTTATGAATAATTGCCCGGGCAATGGCAACACGTTGCTTCTCCCCACCTGATAATGAAGAAGGATAAGAATTTTTACGATGGTCCATCCCTACTAATTTTAGTATGCGATCAACTTCATTTTTTTGTTCAGACTTCTTCAACTTAGATTCAGAAACATCAAGCATTAGCAGTAATTGTTCCTCAACTGTAAGGAAAGGTACAAGGTGCGCAAACTGAAAGACAAAGCCAAATTTACTTGCTCGTACTTTTCGAACTTCTTCAGAGCTCATTGAAGTTAAATTGTTATCTTCAAATATAACTTGCCCATCTGATGCAGGCTGAAGTCCCGCAGCTATTGTTAGAAGCGTACTTTTACCAGAGCCAGATGCACCTACCAATGCTATGATTTCTCCTTCTTTTAGAGAAAGGTTTATTCCTTTTAATATTTCTTCTTTTACTTCGCCATTAGTAAACGTTTTTCTAACCTCATCAATTGTAAATAAAGTCATATTAAGCCTCTCCTTGCTGTATCGCTTGTAATGGTTCAATCTTTCTAATTTGTAGTCCTGAAATTGTAGCCCCAATAAATCCAATAATTAGGAATACTACCGATAATTGCGTCGTTGTCGCGACTGTTAAAGAGAAAGGCATCCCTTGTGGCGCTACCATATTGAATGCTTGGCTAAAGGTTACAGACAAAATAAGTGAAATAACTGTAATGATGGCCATCTGTGTCCATATCAATTGGAATAACTTACTTGTTTTTAAACCAATAGCTTTTAAAATTCCGTATAAGCCAATTTTTTGAACGTTCATCATATAGAAGAAGATAGCAAACAGCATTCCACTAATGACTACTAAAAACCAAACAATCATATTTAAAGACATTTGCTCTGCATTATAACTTGGAATTGTATTAAGAAACTCTTTATTCGAAAATGATTCTAATCCAGCAAATTCTTTTGAAGAATCTCCGCCTGGTACGAACATCATTTGCATTTCATCAACACGATAAATTTCTTTATAATCCTGTTCATTAATATAGGCAACAGGTGCATGGCTATATTTCTTTTGGTCGACAAATCCTTTTACTACAAACTTGCCGCTAAATTGATTATTCGTTAATGTATCTCCGACTTTAATTCCTTTATCTTTCATTGAGCTGTCTAATACGACTTCATTATGCTTCACATTTTCAAATAAATCTGACTCGGTAGATGTAACAAAGGCAACACTTTGCTGCTTATTGTCCTTATCATTTAAAAAGCCCATTTGTAATGAAAAAGCTACTGCATCTTTTTCTTTACTCAATATATCATTTTGTGTACTGTTATCTATTTTTGACAGATTATAAGTTTGATCTGCATCCTTATCCATATAAAATTGACCTTGTGGTAAATCCTTAATTAGAGCGGCATTATCTTGTGACAATCCATTCGCTAAACCAGAAATAATAAAAGTTAAAAAACTAACTAGAAAAACAATCGAACCTAATATTAAAAATCTTACTTTATTCTTCTTAATTTCTTTCCACGCAAGATTCATCGTTAACTCCTCCATTCCTTTTTACATCCTTATCATAAAATCCTTAAATGAACGGAAGATGAACTAATTATTAAAAATGAAATGTTTTTAACAAAAAAGCCCGTAAACCTTTTCTTTTTTAGGTTTACGGGCTGATTGTAATATTACTCATTATGATAGTAGACTTTCGACAGATCTAATGACCATCTAAACGAATAACTGACTTTTTATGATATTTCGGAGTTTCCTCTAACTTTGATTCGTACAAAATCACTTCTTCCACTAGAAATTTTGGAAGTTGAAAATTTTCTTCCATCAATGCCTCGAATCGAAATTTTCCGAATGCTTCATCCCATTTTCTCGCAACAGTTATATGTGCTGTAAAAGGCTTCTTATCTAACTCAAATCCAACTTTCATACAATCACGGTATACTATGTCTCTCACAAAATTTAATTGCTGTGATTCAAGCAGATCCACCCATAAAATTCTTGGATATTCTCTTCTTCCGAAAGTATTGAATCCTTGAATTTTTAATTCGAACGGAGAAACATTCATCAGATTTTTCCTCGTTTCATCCACTACAACCTGTAATTGCTCTTCATCCGCGTGACCTAAAAAAGCCAACGTAATGTGATAATCCTCCTGATGAACCCATCGTTTAAAATGAAAATCTGTTGTCATTTTTTCACATCTCTCATGAAGAGCTGCTTTAATATCTGAAGGAAGTGGAACTGCAATAAAAAAGTGTCTGTTCATAATTATACCCTCACTATTCATCGTAAATGCTACTTAACAGGTATTATGCCTTTTCCTACAATTATCAACCAGTACTAACCACGCTAATACGAAGGCTACCCAGATAAAAAGAAAACATTCCTTCCATTTAAATAACCTACTTTGCTTTTTAGCAGAAACTTTAAAATAACACTATTCAAAATTTGAATTAATTTAGCCATTTTATCGTCCCCTACAAAAAATTCCTGCTTACCTGAATCTATCTATTTACCAAATTATTAGTTCGAAAATTCAGTAATTTAAATTGATTTCTATCTATTTTTTCTTATTAAATAACGCCTAGTTGCTTCAAGAACTAAAACTATAAATGGTATCAATACCATTTAATACATCGCTTTCATCACAAAATAGTAACAGTTGTCATAACACTCAACTCCTATTTTTTGTTTTACTCGCTTGTACTCAGTTCTTCCAATTGCTCTGAATATCTGAGCCGTAGACTTATAAATACTAAGACCAATGCAATGATCGTTAGGAAAACTCCAAGCAACCGAAATCCTGTAAAGTTGAACTCATCTCCCATAATGATGCCTGTCAACAGTGTAGATAAAATTGTTCCCAAGTATCTCGAGGTATTAAACAGGCCAGATGCTACACCAGCAATTTCTTTTGGAGAGCTTTTAAACAAAGCCGCCTGCATTCCAACAGCGTTTAGCCCGTTGCTAAAACCGAAAGCAGCTAATGCCAGACACACACTGATGATCGGTGAATTTTGCGTCCATGTTACGATCCACACTGAACCCACTACCATCAGTAATGAGGATACGATCAATGCAGGTCGGGGTCCCGATTTACCGACCCATTTTCCGGCTATTGGTGAAGCTACAATCGAGCTCAAGCCCAATGTTAACATAATAATACCTGTCTGGAATTCGCTGACATGACGCACCATTTGCAGGTATGAAGGAATCCCGAAAAAGAGTGCATAATAAAGCAAGTTAACGAGCATGTATTGTATATTGACCCAAGTCATCGCCGGATATTTGGCGAAGGTGCGCAAAGGAATAAAGGGCGACACCGTTTTTAACTCATGTCGTACGAAAATCCCCAACGCAACGAGACCGATTATCCCAACAACGATATTCCACATAGAGAAATGCCCGGATGATTTCGCTGACAGCAAGCCAACTAGAAGGGCAATCAGTCCCACCGCAAAGAGCAGAATTCCTGGCACATCAATCACAGCCAGTAATTTTCGAAGCGACATGTCACGTGAAACCGATGTTGCAGGTCCATCGTCAGGAATCATTTTCCAAGCTAAAAGAAAGCTCGCCACTACAAACGGAATATTGACAATGAAGATCGCAGGCCAATCCCACCATTGAATAAGTACTCCTCCGGCAAACGGTCCTATAGCTGCCGCACCTGATAGGAAAATCGATAAACCTGCCAACGCATCTGCTTGCTTTTCTGTAATATGAATGCGTACAATTGCTGTTCCAACTGCAATCAGCATACTAGTTCCGATAGATTGCACGATTCGGGATACAATAAGCCATCCAAAATTCGGAGAAAATGGAGCCAGAATAGAAGAAACCAAGGATACAACAAGACCAGCCAGAAATATCTTCCTCCGACCGAATAAATCACTAGCCTTCCCCATTACAGGTTGGGCGATAGCACTAGCAATATAAAAAGAAAATACAATCCAAGAAACTGCGGTAAAATCAATACTATACACATGTTGCAATCTAGCAATAGCAACAGATATCATCGATGAATTTAAAGGGTTTAATAATATTCCTAGTCCAACGGCTATCATTAACCACCTACTACGAGAATTCATTTTTTTATCCTCCCTTATATTTGTTACATTGATATCTTACTTGAAATCCTACATTCATTCCAACGCATTTTAAGTTATGATATCATTGATCAAAAGGAATGATTGGAGAGAAAAAAATGGAACTTCTTCAACTACAATATTTTCTAGCAGTAGCTCGATTAGAGCATGTAACCGAAGCTGCACGAAGTCTCCACGTTACGCAATCGTCGCTAAGCAAAACGATTCAACGCCTGGAAGAAGATTTGGGGGTACCTTTATTTGATCGAACAGGGCGGAAACTGCGATTGAATGAGTTTGGCAACAAATTCCTTCGTCGCGTGGAAAGGGCTTTGTTTGAGTTGGAACAGGGGAAGCAGGAGATTAGCGATTGGTCCAGCGCAGAATTTGGCACACTCAAGCTAGCGGTAACTACCGCAAGCACATTGCCCCAGATTCTGCGAAAGTTTCGTAAAAAACGACCTAATATCCAATTTCATGTGCAAATGCTGACCACATTGGAAATGGTCACTCTTTTACATCGAGGTGAAGTCGATTTTTGCTTGTCGTCCCCTCCCATCCAAGGGGAAGACATTGAATGTCAAGTTGTCTTCATTGATCCCATTCTTGTAGCTGTTCCTATTGGGCATCGGCTAGCAGACCGAAGTAGCGTAACTTTGACAGAACTAAAGGATGAATGCTTTATCGGTGTGAAGAGAGGCTACGGCACTCGCGATTTAGTAGACTCTGTATGTAAATCGGCTGGATTTGACCTTAAATATGTATATGAGGGCGATGAACCTACACGGCTCATCAATCTTGTAGAAGCTGAAATTGGACTTGCCTTCATACCAAGCACAGCAAAGATGTCATGGGAAAAGATTAAATATTTGCAAGTTGAGAATCACGAACTTGTACGTGATATCGCTTTATTATGGCATAAGAGTCGATACATGACACAAGCTTCTTTGGAATTCCGCGAGGTCGTTCTGGACTATTTTGAGACAATATCGAACCAGTCCAATTAATCTTACGGTATGGATCATACTGATTCGATTTGGTTATGGAACATCCTACTATTAAATGGAGTATTATAACTTCTAACGAATAACGTGCATATAGCATGTTTATTCGTTAGAAGTTTTTTCTGTCCTGAAAGATCTAACATTATTTAAGATAGGATAAGTTTTTGAAAAATAAAAAGAGTAGCCTTCACCACTCTTTTAAACATTTAGAAAAATACCTAATAATTTATCGTCATTGTCACTATTGATGCTGTTTTAGTTATAACACTTTCTAAGTACCAATTCATGGACCAAGTGTTGGTGGATTTTTAAGATAAAACCCTAGTGGATAGAAAATATAGAAGCAGTATTTTAGTCCTTTTCCTTTCTTTTTGTAATACAGTAATATTAGCGCGACAAATGCTTTTTCTGTGCGAAAGCGAAGCGGCAGCTACAAATGTTTTTTCTGTGCGAAAGCGAAGCGTCAGCAACAAATGTTTTTTCTGTGCGAAAGCGAAGCGGCAGCAACAAATGTTTTTTCTGCACGAAAGCGAAGCGGCAGCGACAAATGTTTTCTGTAGTGAAAGCAAAGCGGCAGCAACAAATGCTTTTTCTGTGCGAAAGCGAAGCGGCAGCAACAAATGCTTTTTCTGTGCGAAAGCGAAGCGGCAGCAACAAATGCTTTTTCTGTGCGAAAGCGAAGCGGCAGCAACAAATGCTTTTTCTGTGCGAAAGCGAAGCGGCAGCAACAAATGCTTTTTCTGTGCGAAAGCGAAGCGGCAGCAACAAATGCTTTTTCTGTGCGAAAGCGAAGCGGCAGCAACAAATGCTTTTTCTGTGCGAAAGCGAAGCGGCAGCAACAAATGCTTTTTCTGTGCGAAAGCGAAGCGTCAGCAACAAA
>NZ_JARVRU010000023.1:0-11584 GCF_030209535.1 Lysinibacillus sp. fls2-241-R2A-57 | reverse complement strand
CATTGGAACATAAATCATTCGCAACTGTATAATTTTGGTTAATCAACACGTGTGAAAAATAAATTGTAAATTAAAAGTGCAGATAAGAATCCATAAAAAATCCCTGTTAAATATTTGTAGTCAATAATTTTATTGACAAAGCTATCCGTAGTGAAAAGATAGGAAATTGAATTTAATGGTAATTCGCCATCTAATTTTATATAAATTTCTTTGACGGAAGGGTCATGGATTTGAAATAAATTAGAACGATAATGAATGTTTTGTTCGTCAATATTTGAAATACCTCTCTTTTGAACATTATAGGAGCCATCTTCTTTCACTAAAAACATTTCAATGCTATCTAACTTGTCTGTCACCTCTAACCAGTAGGACTCCTCTTTATCCTTTAATATTTCATCGGCATCTAAACGTAGCCAAATCGTATCATTCGTATGCCAAAAGAATAAATAATCGTCTTTACTAGCAACAAAGGAATGATCATATGTACCACTTATTAAATCTTCTATTGTAATTTTTTTTGACGGGTCACGAAAAATATCATAATGCTTACCCAATATAATTGGTTCTGATAATTCAGCTGCATGACATGGTAAGCTAAATTGTGTAAAAGTGACTATCAATACGACGATAAAAAAATAAAATAATAGGTTGGTTTTAATAATTTTATTTTTCATCATTTATACTTTCTCCTATCCTAATTCCTTTTATTCAGTCACTAGTAAGCTGAAGAAAATAAAGTGTTCTAAAACTAGCGTATTATGTAAATATATCACACTTTATTCTAAGTTTAGGATTTTTACGAATACTAAATAAAATATTAAAATAAAAAGTTAAGATAACAGGTGTGTTGATTAACCATTTTTATCCATTCCAATTAATTAGAAGGCTCTGATTTCCGCTACTATAGGTCAGAATGGAAATCAACTCACGTTATGGTGATGAGCCCATAAAAAAACGGTTTATTATCTGTGATTCACTAACATTTCCTTTGTTTGTAGTAATGACTTAGCCTAGTCTACCTTTTGTATAAATAAGCGGTTATTGCAAAAAATAAGACCGTCAAAATGGGCGATTTAATTACAATAAGTATTTGTAGTTTTATCACTTGTTATGACAGTTTTTTCTGCAGTATCGACGCTTTTCATACATGTGAAGAATAAACTTCAAGTGTAGAACTGGCTTCGTATTTACAAATGAAGGAGGTGAAAACATGAGCGTAGTTTATAGAATCGCTTTAGTGTTAGTCATCATTGGAGCAATTAACTGGGGACTCATAGGATTCTTTAGATTTGATTTAGTTGCCTATTTGTTCGGTGGACAAACAGCGGTATTGTCACGATGGATTTATGCATTCATTGGGTTAGCCGGAATAATATCGTTACCGATTCTTGTTATGCGATTTGATGAGGATGAAGACTTTGAGCCTTATACTACTCGTATAGACCGAAACCCAAGCTATGGTTTGGAGGCAGGTGAAGAAGCCGATTTCACTGAAGTGGAAACAACTGAAGTGGAAACAACTGAAGTGAAAAAAGTAGAGAAAAAAGATTCACCAAACAAAAATAAAAACAAAAAAAAATAACCTCAAGTTTACTCAAAAAAACTGGTGACCATTTGGTGGTTCGTCAGTTTTTTTGTTGGAGTAAACTGTAAGGTTAAATCTGCATAGAAACCAAGGATTGGAGATGAAGTGTAATTCATTCACAATCCCAGATAACGAAGCTGATTGTCGTTTGCAATAAAATTGATATTCGTTGCAACAATTAAAACCATTAATTAATCATTAGCATTGGCTCGATTAGATCCATTATAAAAATTGAAATGATGTAGACAAATACAAAATTACTAATAAATCCACCTATATGTTCAGAAATACTTATATCAGGTATGCTTATCAAAGGAATAAAACTTATACCTTATAAGTAAGAACGTGAATATCCCTTATAGACCATAGCCAGCCCTAGATGAAGAGAACCTTCACTATTAAAGGTTCATTTTATGGCTGTTGTAGAGGTGTATTTAAAGCAGTCGTGAATTTTTCCACAATAAAGTCTTTTTCGTTTGAAGTGATAATAAGTGGAGGAGACAGTGTTAGGATATTGTTAAAGCCTGCAACTGTAACGCCGTTTTTACCGATAATAAATCCTTGATCTTTACAGATACTAATCACCTTGTTGACATCAGCTACATCAATTGGAGTCTTACTATTTTTATCGCTCCAGTTTTGACTTGTTAAATTTGCCACTAAGATTCAATCCTCCTAAAAGGTAGTTTTGCAAGAATTCATCTCTATTAGGTAACAAAAGCAAAGTAGACCCCATTTGTACTTTATATGAATGCAAAAAATGATTTAGAAGGTGGATTTGTTGATTGAAAATTCAGATATATACAATCGGGTTTATTGATGTGTCAACACATCTTCAATCAGAAATGCGAGATAGAGATTTGTTTTTGTAAATGGGTTACTTAAGTCCATATCTAATAGCGTTTCTATTTTTTTTAGTTTATAAAGGACTGTGTTGCGATGAATAAATTGGCGTTCGCTAATCCTGCTAGTACTACCATTTTCCTCGAGAAAAATGCGTAAAAATTGTACGTAATCTGTGTTATGCAATTCATCATAGCGATAAAGCTGACCTAAGATGTCTTGATTATATGATTTGATTAATGTTTGATTTTGCACGGCCATGATAATTTTATAGGCACCAATTTCTTTATATTTGTATAGGAAACGGTTGTTATGAAGTTTTGCTAATTGGATTACTGTTAACGATTCATCATAGCTTTTGCGAACATTTTCAAGCTCTTTATGATAATTTCCTTTACCAATGATAATATCCAAGTAACCATTTTTTTGCGTTATTTTGTCGTATATTTCTTCAACGATTTTTGAGAAGGGAGTATTTGGTGTGTTGATTTGTGCTCTGTCGATTAAAAAGATGAGGTGATTTTTATGTTTTAGTTTTAAGAAGCGTTTATATCTATTTTGAAATGCAAATTGAATCATGACCTCATAACGGTCAATACTAGTTTGTAAACTATTTGTTGTGCATGAAATGATGGCAAACTCTCTACCTTGTGAAAAACCTAGCAGTGCTAATTGATCTTTAATATAGTTAGCGTTTTGTTTGTAGTGAAAAAGTAAGTTGTAAAGAATCTTTTCTTCTATAGAAAGCTCTTGATGATGGTTGGAAATAAATTGAAAGGTTGTTTTTAATAGATCCGCTATCCGATAACTCCAAGGCATTTGAAAAATAGGGAAATCATGTTTGTTGGCGAAATTGATGACTGACTCTGGTATATCTGGAATGTATGGGCCGGTGTTAATAATAAAACCTGCTACTTTTTTAGAGAAAGCTAGTTTTACAAGCTGTTCTAAGGAATCACCTTGTGAAGATAAATTAATCCCTGTAGTCACGACTAATTCATTAGGTCTACAAAACATAATTAAATCGATGCTTTCCACTACGTTAATCCCTGTAATTCTTCGATACGTTCCGCTATGTCCAGCTACTAATGTTAGCATTGGGAATTGAACTCCCTCTACAATTTTGCGAATCGTCCCCATTTTTTGCCCCCCTTATTATGAACATAACTTACCATATATCATGTGCAGATGCACATATTTTTTTAGTTTGCTATCCATATCTCATAATTTTTATCTCTTATAGAATGTGTATTAACTACTGTGAAAGAGAGGACTTGCATATGTATAAGTGTAATAGTAGACGCTTGCAAGAGTTACTTGAACAATTTAGTCAATTTGGAGCTACTGAAAATGGTGGTGTAACCCGTTTGTCTCTTTCGAATGAAGATATTTTAGCAAGAAACTATTTTTGTGAGTGTTGTGAAGAATTAGGGATGGATATTAAAGTCGATGATATGGGCAATATTTATGCCATTCTACCTGGGAAAAAGGATGTCCCGCCAATTGTTATGGGGTCGCATTTAGATTCTGTTGAAAAGGGTGGGAAATTTGATGGTGTATTAGGCGTTTTAACGGCAATAGAGGCCATTAGAACGTTAAAGGAAAACGAAATCGAGCTAGATATCCCTATAATGATTGTTAATTTTACGAATGAAGAAGGCGCTCGTTTTGATCCGGCAATGATGAGCTCTGGTGTCATCTCATCAAAATTTGAAAAAGAAAAAATGCTGCAATCTGTCGACAAAAATGGCACTAGTTTTAAAGCAGCACTGCAAGCAAGCGGGTATGAGGGGGATCAAGAAAATCGCTTAAAAGAAGCGCTTGCTTATATTGAATTGCATATTGAGCAAGGACCTGTTCTAGAGGCAAAACAACTGGAAATAGGAGTTGTTGAAGGTGTACTAGGTATGGTTTGCTATGAAATTACGGTAACAGGGCAGTCCAATCATGCTGGTACGACACCGATGACAATGCGTCAGGATCCGATGATTGTAACTTCAAAAATCATTACGTATTTACATGAAGAGCTCGGAAAAATTGATGAACAGCTAGTATTTACTTTTGGTCGAATGAATGTCTCTCCAAATATTCATACCGTTATACCGAACAATGTGACCTTTACGATTGATTCACGCCATCAAAAGCCAGAGATTATGCAAAAGGTTGAGGACATACTGAATCATCTTCCTACAGAGGATATGGGCTGTAACATTAAGCCAGTTAAGCTATGGGGTAGAGATACAGTCTATTTTGATACAAATATTTGTAATGAAGTGGAAAGGGCTTGTCAAAGCTTCGGCTATACTGCTCATCGAATGTTTAGCGGGGCAGGGCATGATGCGCAATATATGGCAAGTATTGTACCTTCAGCAATGATTTTCGTACCAAGTATTAATGGTAAAAGTCATTGCGAGGAAGAGGAAACAACATTTGAAGATTGTGCGAAAGGTGCAGATGTATTGCTTGAAACAGTGTTGACGCTGCAAACGAAGTTCAGTATCGGAGAGACATACACGCTACATTAATGCGAGATCTTTCTTAACAACGTCATGATCGAGCATTTTCCATTATTTCACGAAGGGTGAGGGGCAGAATGAAAAAGATTATTAAAGGTGGACGAGTAGCGACAGCTGCAGATGTTTTTGAAGCAGATATTTTAATTGAAAACGGAAAAATTGTTCAAATTGGCAAAGAATTATCCGACATAGGGGCAGAAATTATTGATGCTACAGGTAAGATCGTGATGCCAGGTGGGATTGATCCGCATACACATTTAGATATGCCATTCAATAATACTGTGACAGATGATGATTGGAGATCTGGTACAATTGCGGCGGCTTTCGGTGGGACAACTACTATTTTGGACTTCTGCTTAACAGCTGGTGAAGAAAAACTTTCAGCTGCAGTTGAAAAGTGGCATGACAAGGCAAAGGGGAAATCGGCCATCGATTATGGATTTCACTTAATGATTGCTGATTTAACCCCTGAAACGGAAGCCGAATTGCCACAAATCTTAGAGCAGGAAGGTATTACTTCAGTAAAGGTATTTATGGCTTATGCAAAAGAATTTCAAGCAACAGATCGCACACTTTTCAAGGCTTTTAAAATAGCGAAAGACCTTGGTGCTGTTGTGATGGTGCACTGTGAAAATGGTTCTGTTATTGACGAGCTTGTAGAAGACGCGCGACGTGCAGGTCATAAGGAGCCAATTTATCATGCACTCACTCGTCCAGCTGAATTAGAGGGTGAAGCGACAAAACGTGCAATTGAGCTAGCCCATATCGCAGGTGCTACTCTTTATGTCGTGCATGTAACTTGTAAAGAGGCAGTAGATGAAATCATTGCGGCACGTGAAAAAGGATATGACGTCTATGGTGAAACATGTCCACCTTATTTAACTTTAGATCAATCTGCTTTAGCACAACCAGGCTTTGAGGGTGCAAAATATGTTTGGTCCCCACCACTTCGTCCAAAATACCATCAGGAACATTTATGGAATGCGCTAAAAGCAAAACAACTACAAACGATTGGCTCTGACCAATGCTCATTTAGTTTTAAAGGCAAAAAACAATTAGGATTAAATGATTTTTCTAAAATTCCTAACGGTGGTCCATTTATTGAAGATCGCTTCAGTATTTTATATTCAGAAGGTGTAGCAAAAGGAAAAATTTCTATTAATGAGTTCGTCGATATGATTTCCACTAGTGCAGCAAAAATATTTGGTCTATTCCCACAAAAAGGGACAATTGCCATCGGTTCTGATGCCGATATCGTTATTTTTGATCCAGAAGTAAAACGAGAAATCTCGGCTAAAACACATCATATGAATGTGGATTATAACCCATATGAGGGATGGGAAGTAACAGGTGAAACAGTCAGTGTACTAGTGCGTGGAGAGTACGTCATTAAAAATAAAGAATTTGTTGGTGTACTAGGCAGTGGACAATATATAAAACGTCCATTAAAAACAGCAGCAGCAGAAGCACTAAACATTTAGCTTTTATCAGTATAGGACCGATTGCTTTGGATGGAGAACAGAGCAATCGGTCTCGTAATATCTTCATTCAACTACAGAAGACAATCTATCTCTATAGATGGTGAGATGATTGTTGATGTAGCTCTTTTCAATGTTCCTAACATCATTATGCCAAGGTGTAAGTGATAAGAAGGAAAAAATGAACACATGAGGGGGATGTGGAAATGGCTCTGAATCAAGAAAATACAATGTCCCAACAGTTAAAACGTAATTTTATTGAATTGACTAACAAGATGACAAAGAATGAGGCAATTGAGGAAGCCAATCGTTGTCTGTATTGTTATGATGCACCATGTATTAAAGCATGTCCTACGAGTATTCAAATCCCAAATTTCATAAAAAAAATTGCTTCTGGTAATATGAAGGGCTCTGCTACGACTATATTAGAAGCAAATCCAATTGGTGCAAGCTGTGCGAGGGTTTGTCCAACGGAGGAACTATGTGAAGGGGCGTGTGTGTTAAATTCCTCAACAAAGCCAATTAAAATCGGAGAGTTACAGCGCTATGCAACAGATTGGGCAATGGAAACGAATGCACAGCTATTTAAGCAAGGGCAAAGTAATGGTCAAAAGGTAGCGATTATTGGTGCAGGTCCTGCTGGTTTATCGACAGCTCGTGAACTTAGCCGTTTTGGCTATGCTGTCACAATCTATGAAGCTGAATCGAAAGCGGGTGGTTTAGGTAGCTATGGTATTGTATCGTTCCGCCTACCAAATGAAGTCGTTGATTGGGAAGTTGAGCAAATTGAAAAACTTGGTGTGGAAATCAAAACGAACACAACTGTCGGTGTTGATATTTCTGCGGATGAGATTTTAGAGCAATATGACAGTGTTATTTTAGCAGTGGGAATGGGGGCTGTCCCAAACCTTGGCATTGAAGGAGAAGATTTAGACGGCGTACATGATGCCATCGAATTTGTCAGGAAGACAAAAATGGGACCGCTTACAAAAGATATCGTTGGGAAGCGGGTAGCTGTCATTGGTGCAGGTAATACCGCGATTGACGGTGCTACATGTGCTGTGCGTTTAGGTGCTGACAATGTCCAGATTCTTTATAGAAGAACACAAAAAGAAATGACTGCGTACAAATTTGAATATGAATTTGCCAAGCAGGATGGTGTTGAATTTAAGTGGCTAACAGCACCGAAAAAAATTATTGGTAATGAGGCAGGTAAGGTAGTAGGCATTGAATGTGTGAAAATGAAGCTCGGTGAAGCAGGTGCAGATGGTCGTCAAAGGCCTGAGGTAATTGAAGGATCTGATTTTATTATTGAAGTGGATGCTGTTATTAAGGCAATAGGTCAAACACGTTTTGTGTCATTGATTGAAGCTTTTGGTTTACAACATACAAATGGCGTTGTTGATATTGACGAAACGACAATGCAAACTTCGAATGACAAAGTATTTGCATGTGGAGATGTCGTCTTCGGAAATGGTCAGGGTGAGGCGATGGTCGTAACAGCTGTACAGCAAGGCAAAGACGCAGCATACAAGATCCATGAACGTTTAAGAAAACCAAGTGGGATTGCATAAGGGAGGAACGAATATGGCAGACTTACGAATTGACTTAGCGGGCATCAAATCACCGAATCCATTTTGGCTTGCGTCAGCACCACCAACGAATTCAGGCTATCAAGTACAACGAGCATTTGAAGCTGGGTGGGGCGGTGCTGTATGGAAAACATTAGGGGAGCCGATTTTAAATGTTTCTTCAAGATTTGCAGCTGTAAGCTATAACGGACAAAGAGTAGCGGGCTTTAACAATATTGAACTAATTACTGACCGTCCGTTAGAAGTGAACTTGCAAGAAATTTATGAAACGAAAAGAAAATTCCCCGATCATGCAATCATTGCTTCTTTGATGGTTGAGCCGAAGCAAGAAAAGTGGCATGAGATTGTTAAACGAGTAGAAGATGTGGGGGTTGATGGGCTTGAGCTTAACTTTGGGTGTCCACATGGGATGGCAGAACGAGGAATGGGCTCTGCCTCTGGTCAAGTACCTGAATTGGTAGAAAAGCAAACGTACTGGGTGAAAGAGGCAGCAAAAACACCTGTAATTGTGAAGTTAACGCCAAATATTACAGATATTACGGTAACGGCAGAAGCGGCTACAAGAGGTGGAGCAGATGCTATTAGTATGATTAATACAATTAATAGTTTAGCTGGTGTCGATTTAGATACATGGAATACAATACCTCATGTTGGAGGAAAGGGTGCACACGGTGGCTATTGTGGTCCTGCCGTTAAACCAATTGCGCTCAATATGGTTGCAGAGTGTGCACGTAATCCATTAATCAATGTTCCGATTTCGGGCATTGGTGGTATTTCCAACTGGCAAGATGCTGTGGAGTTTATATTAATGGGTGCTACAGGTGTGCAAGTTTGTACAGCAGCGATGCATCATGGCTTTAGTATTGTTGAGGATATGATTGATGGACTGGGTAACTATTTAGACGATAAAGGCATTGCCTCTGTCATGGATTTAGTAGGTCGCTCAGTTGCCAGATATTCTAATTGGGGTGACCTGGATTTAAACTATAAAATCGTAGCTGAAATTAATAATGATGTTTGTATTAATTGTAACAAGTGTCATATTGCATGTGAGGATACATCGCACCAATGTATTGATTTATATACGGAAGATGGCCGGCCAATGCTGAAAGTTCGGGAAGAGGACTGTGTAGGTTGTAATTTGTGCTCAATCGTCTGTCCTGTAGATGGTGCAATTAAAATGGTTGAACGCAAACCTACAGTTCCTCCAATGACTTGGAATGAACGTCAATCTCTGATTAGCAGTCTATCAAAGTAAAAAAGTTAAAGCCTTCAGCAGATGTACGGAATCGGAAAGGAGTACTTTGTGCAAGCACAAAGCCGATTCCAGACCTAATTATGCCGAGGCATAATTGATAAAACTGAAATTCCACCTTCCTTCAGCATTTTCGTTGAAGGAAGGAATAACCCCAATGTAAGTTGTCACGGAAATTGGAAAAAAAGGAGAGATTATATGGAACGTGAAGGGAATTATTTAAAATCCCCAGATTTACTTCCAGTGACACATCAACAAAGAAATATTGGAACATTTGGTTTTGCAGTAATTTGGATAGGTATGGCAATTGTATTAGCTGCTTTTGCAATCGGTGGTTCGGCAATTATGAACTTACCATTGCCAATGGTCATTTTAGCAACCTTGATTGGCTCTTGTTTAATTGGTGTATTTATGACGTTAATTGGTGATATAGGGATTGAGCATGGCTTATCATTCCCGGTATATATGCGTGCTCCGTTCGGTACATTTGGTACACATATTCCGTCGCTAGTCCGAGGTGTAACAGCTGCATGTTGGTTCGGTCTGAACACTTATTTCGGAGCACTAGCTATAAACGGAATTTTAAATTTGCTTTTTGATTTTGATAATTGGTTTATCTGTTTCATTGTCTTTGCAGCACTTCAGTTATTTAATACTTCGCTAGGTATTAAATCTATTGAGCGCTTTGCAGATTTAGCAGCGCCAGTTATTATTTTAATTTCTTGCTGGATGTATTATACATTGGCAGATACTGCAACAGCTCAAGGGAAAAATATTTGGACGTGGGTAGAAACGCCTACGACAGGATTTACAGCCTTCACAGCATTTATGGTAGTGATTATGGCGAATATGGGCTTTTGGTCGACATTAGCAGCCGACATGCCCTCACTTTCACGCTTCTTTAAAGCACCAAAAAATGAACACAATTGGTTCAAACGCAATAAAACACAGTTAGTTGGCTCTTTAATCGTCATGCCAATTACAAATACTTTCATTGTGACAATAGGTGCTGTTTGTTACATGGCTGTTGCCTCAGCAGATCCTATAAATGCATTACAGCAAAGTGCTAGTGGTTTTATATTAGGCATTTTACTATTAATGATCGTGCTAGCACAATGGTCAACTAACACCTCTGCAAATGTTATACCAGCGGCAACAATTTTCTCAAATATCGGTGGTCCAAAAGTACCGTTTTGGGTTGGGGTTGTTATTGCGGGGATAATTGGTATTCTTGCGCAGCCATGGAGTTTATTTGATGTGTTAGTAAACGCACTTTTAATTATCGGAGGTATTTTAACAGCCATAGTCGGTATTTTATATGCTGATTATTATTTAATTCGTAAACGACGTGTACATGTAAAAGCACTTTATGAATTAGAAGGTCAATTTAAGTATTGGAATGGTTTTAACTTAGCAGGTTTAATCGCTTGGGTTATCGGTGGCGCAGTGGCAAATATTTTCTCGACTTATTCATCATTAGTAGGGTTCTTTGTAGGAGCATTCGTATATTATGTTTTAGCGAAGTATTGGTGGTTTAGAAAGTACCCTCAAGCTGAGCTAGAAGATTCAAGCGATGCAAAATATTTAGGTATTACAGCTGGTCATAATTTGGATGAACTATTTGGACAGCAACAAACGCCTGCGCCAACTGCTGTTCCAGATGAGGGTGATGTCGTTGAGCAACCAGATCCGCTGTTAGAAATAAAAGGTGCCGATTGAAAATTAAACGCCAAGATTTTCACAAAAGAGATGAGGTGATGGCATGTCAGAATACCAACAAAGCACAGAAGAAATAAAAAAGGTGGATCATTATTTAGATAGTGGCTTTAAGATCAAATATGTTTACGAAAATTTAAGTGGATTGTTTGTAGAATTTGCGCGTCAAGAAGAGGTTATACTGTTGCAAATTTTAACAGCAGATGCCCGTAAATACTTCTCTGCAAAGCTTCAGGAACAGACATTATTGCAGTAACAAAGTAAACTCTATTCCATTCAACGTCTTACGTAATGGAATAGAGTTTTTTTACATAATAAAATCTAAGTTGTGATTCGATTACGGCTAAAGCAAGATAAAAATTGTTGCTACAACAACTATCCAATTGTAATGACAGCCGAAGTGGTGGAAAGAACCGTCAAAGTCGTGGAAAGAACCGCCGAAGCGACGGATAGAATCGTCGAAGCGACGGATAGAACAGCCAAGGCGACGGATAGAATAGCCGAAGCGACGGATGGAATCGCCAAAGTGATGGATAGAACAGCTAAAGTCGTGGATAGAACAGCCAAAGTCGTGGATAGAACAGCCAAAGTCGTGGATA
>NZ_JARVRU010000207.1:0-11680 GCF_030209535.1 Lysinibacillus sp. fls2-241-R2A-57 | reverse complement strand
CCGTAGCGGAAATCAGCCTCTTTGAATGTATAAAAATGGTTAATCAACACGCCTGGTGTTCTATTTAGTTTTTTGGGATTAAAGGGATTAAAAAGTATTTTGTTGAATAACATGGAGAAGCAAATATAGAGAATAGATGGAATTTATGAGGGGGAAGCTTTGTGACGAAAATTGCAATTATTTCAGATATCCACGGGAATAAAACAGCATTAGAAGCAGTTTTAAAAGACATTCGACTAAGGAAGATAGAAAGAATTTTTTGTTTAGGTGATTTAATCGGCAAAGGTCCCCAAGGTTCTGAATGTATAGAACTCATCCAAAAGAACTGCGAACGAGTAGTTCGAGGCAACTGGGATGTATTTATTCAATCACCCACTGATAATGATTTTATACAGTGGTTCAAAGATAGATTAACAGAAAAAGATTATCAGTACCTAAGTTCGTTACCATTTAATATTGATCTTGAATTAAATGGACAATTAATAAGGTTTTTCCATGCTTCTCCAAGAAGTGAATTTGAACGTATCTCGGTAAGTCATCCAATTGAAAAGCGTTTATCTATGTTTGAGAATAGTGAAGCAACAAATTCAATCAATTACAATAAAATCCCTGACATTGTATTCTACGGAGATATACATACAACCTTTTTACATACATATAAAAAGGGTATTCTGTGTAACGTTGGCAGTGTTGGGAATTCACTTGACTTAACTTCAGCTTCATATGCGATCCTAGATGCAACACATTCAAACAATGCCATTCAATTTATTAGAGTAGATTATGACAGGCAGGCTGAACTTATAATTGCAGAAGAGTTGGGTTTGCCCGATTTAGATAAATATTATGATGAAATTATGTTTGCAAATTATCGAAATGCTTAGTGATGTTTTTATTCAATAATCGGCGCGACACAAGAGATGCAATAAGGCTTTCGAGAAAGTCTGTACTGATAGGTATATAGCTTAACAAATCAATTTTATATTTTATTATTTGGAGGACGAAATAATGGATTTGGTAAATAATTTTTTAAACGGCTTAAGAGCAGCATTATCAACAGATGAGTTAGAGGCACTAAATACAGCGTGCGGTGCTACAAAAGAGGTTATTGATACACTAAGGTCAGAATATCCAAATTGTCCTGAATCACTAATCTGTCTACTTGAAAATATTGATGGTACATATTGGCGGAAATATGGCGAAAACAAAATTGCAATTTGTATTTTAGGATCAGATGTTGAAGATGGTAAATATCCATATTATTTACTGTCTACACAGCAAATGTTCGAAAGTTCAAAAGAAGAAGAAGACATCTCCTATCTTTTAGAATACCAAGATGACGAGGAGGCTGTTGACCCTAAGATAAATCCGGAGGGACTTCTCCCAGGGACGTATATTCATTTTTCTGACTGTATGAACAATGGTGGTTCATCGAGACTCTTTATTGATTTTAACCCTTCCGAAGAAGGTATATGCGGTCAAATCATTCGCTTTTTGCACGACCCAGATCAATATGAAGTGATTGCCAACAGCTTTGATGAGTATTTACAGGATCTTATTGACGATGGTTTCGTTTTTCTGAAATCCGAAGAAGAGTAACCTTTTGCAATCTAGGTATTAACTGAAAAAAGTCACGTTTATTAGGGATGCTGTAATTGTGACGGATTTTGTATAAATACACTTAAACACACGAGGGAAAGAGTTTGGGAATCAAAATAATAGAAAGAGACCAAAAGGGGGGATTACTAAATGAATAATAACTATATTGAAAACATTCAATCGTTATATTCTGACCTTTCCATTGAAGACTTTTATCCTAATGAAATTGGTCAGAATAATGATGTGTTAATTGTAAACAAATCTTTGGTTTTTAGATTTCCAAAATATAAATATGGAATAATTCAATTAAGAAGAGAGACGGAAATTTTGAAATACATTAAAGGTATCGTCTCCATTCCCATTCCGAATCCGATTTATCAGTCTTTTGAAATGCTAGAACCGGGTAAGGTCTTCACTGGCTAAAACCTAATAAATGGTGTTCCTTTGTGGAAGGAAAGTTTAACAGGTATTAAGAGTGTTGAATTGGTTAAAAGGTTGGCAAAACAACTTGTTTCTTTTCTTGTAGAACTTCATTCTATTTCAGGAGAAAAAGCAAATCGAGATTTGAAACTGAAGGTTCGTAATCCTAATGAAGAGATGTATAACCTGAATGATAAGATTCAAAATAAATTATTTCCTTTTATCAGAAAAGACGCTCAAAAGGAAATATCAGAATCCTTTGAAATGTTCCTGAAAGGGGAAGCATTCTCAAATTTAGAAATAACACTTATACACGGAGATTTCGGAGCATCTAACATCTTGTGGAATCCAGAAACAAGTATGATTTCAGGGATAATAGATTTTGGTGGTTCTGGTTTAGGAGATCCAGCGTATGACTTTGCTGGAATACTCTCCAGCTATGGTGAAGATTTTTTTGATATGTGTATAAACCTATATCCTAACGGTAATGCAATATCTGAACGAGTTAAATTTTATAAAAGTACATTTGCTTTACAAGAAGCATTGCACGGGATGGAGAATGACGATAGACAGGCTTTTGAAAGTGGAATTAAAGATTATAGATAGATTGCTTGCTTGTTCAATTAAGTGAGCCTAAAGCCCCCCCCTTTAGTTAAAGAAGAAACAAGACAAACAATCTATTTATTAAGCTTCAAGCCTTACAATCCGTTATTTACCCTACGGTTGTTCACCATATCTTTTTAGCATCACGACTTCACCATCAGTTTTTTTCAATCGATTGTAAACATACTTAATTTTGTATTCGTTGTATTTTTCTAATTCGATTTTATCGTAAAAATTCTTTGATAAATACAACTCGCGTTCATCAATTAAAAGATAGTATTCACCATTTTTTTCCACGATATTTTGTTCATCAATTTTAACTGTTTTTTCAATTAGAACATCACTAAGAGTATAAAAAACCGCTGCAAATATTCCTACAAAAATGAAGATTAAAAAGATTATGAATAACTTACTTTTACTCAAGTGACTCACCTCATTAACTTTGGTATTTAATGCTAATTATAATCAATTCATGCTAGAATTTCAAAATTAATCAGAGTATTCATTAAAATAAACTGACCAGTTAGTTTAAATGAAATTTTTCACAAGATAAACTTCAAGTATTCATTAAAAAACCACCTTAAAAAATAACTAGAGAGGTGATTTTTATCAAACTTTTTGGCTCATCACCATAACATGTGGTTGATTTCCGTTCCGACTGGGCGCTTGGTAGCTGCCGCTTTGCTGTCGCTTCAGAAAACATTTGTCGCTTTCGCGCAGATAAAACATTTGTTGTTGTTGTTGTTGCTGCCGCTTCGCTTTCGCACAGATAAAACAATTGCTGTCACTACGCTGTCGCACAAAGCAAAGCTTCCTGGGGGGGCGTCTGTTGAGCCGCTTCACTCGTGGTGCACGATTTAGACTTGATTAAATTCTATTCCAGATGACCATAAATTGTGCTGCTTCAGATTCTAGAGCAATTAGGTGGTCTTCGGTGGAGGGGGTATCTGAAATTAATTTACCTTTTTGGACATTTAAAATGGCAGGTTTTACATCAGGAGCATGCTCAATGGTGAATTCAGATTGATTTAATAGTGTCAAAGATGAGCGACATTTGTTTTTATCAATTCGCTCGTCCTTCCCTTTGAAATATAACTTGATTAAGTGGGGAACTCCGTCAATTTTTAATCCTAGTTCTGGTGATGAACGAACAGTTATATATTCGCTATACCAATTGGATTTACCTGGTTCAAACCATTCAACTTCTTTATTTTTAATAAATTTTAAATGTGCTTTAACTGCTTCAAGGTAATTTTTCTGTTTAGCTTCAGAAACCTTTTGAGCAATAGAAAGCAGATAATCATTACTAAATTTGTTCTGATGGAATTTTCGGATACCATCTCGTAAAGGTTTCCAGTAATCAAAAGCAGGATTGTATTCATCTTGATATTTTATTTGTCTAACCATTGAAGTTTTACCAGTAACGCCTTTGAAAGTAAAGTCTGTAAACTGAGTAAGACCGATCGATACTTTTTTTGAAGACATTCATAACAACTCCTTAATTTGTAAATATTCGATAAAAGAAAAGAACCTTTAGAAGGTTTTAACCATGAATCAATTACAAATTATAGTGTATGACAACCGTCGTGTATTAACGACAGTTCAATTACCTGATAGTTACAAAATCTAATGTAAAAAGTAATTTCAAAGAATTTCACTCGTAATAAAGATCGCTAAAAAGAAGGGAAATATTTGATTCACCTTACTGAGGAGGAGTTAAACTATTTAAAGCCATTTATCAAAATGATAGCGGCTGTCATGATGTTCGGAATGGTGTTTTATCAATTTTAGAGGAAGGGTTTATATGGTGGATGCTATGACAATCCAACAACGAAAGACATTTTACGGAGCTATCGGTGCAATGGAAACAATTCTGATCATAGAAGATTATGACATATCTATATAGAGAGCATAAGACATCTTTCGTAAATTAGAGGCTACTGCCTAGTCAAAACTGGTTTATGTAGAAATGGATAAGATCTTCAATAGTCTTAAACAGTTGGAGGTGTAGAATGTTCAGGTTTAAAAAGAGGGACAAGCTTTTGTTGCAAGAACGGTTAAGTTTCTGTTAATGAGTGGTGGTTCCGATGGAGAAGTAGTTGGTGAACTATCTAAACATGGTTGTGATTCAAAAACAAAAGGAGTTTTGTGTGAAATGTGTGTTAATCGTTATAGTCATTGGTTTACCAATCATATTTCATGCTGGTAATAAAAAGTAAAGCTGCTTAACAGTTTCCTGTTAAACAGCACATGGATAATGTAAATATAAAACATAAAAAGGAAAAAGTCAACAGTTTTTTGCGCTTGCTAATTTTGTCAAGCAGTTCCTAACACCTTTTCTCAGATTGGTGAGCCAATACATTAAGAGTTGCTTGATGGTTAGGCCATATAAGATATGGTGTTAATGCTTAAAGCTGTAGGAAGCACTTAGCGATCTACTCCATGCCCATATTCAAAATTAAAGATGAATGGCTAATGGTTTTAAAATAGGCAAGGTAAAGCTGAAGTTAATGAATGGTATAAACGTTTAAATAAATCTGTACAAAAATGCTAGTTTAACTAAGTACATTTTTGATTTCCTCTGTATATTTCAACTTTAAGGGGGTAGCGAGTAAGATAAGGTTGACCAGTTAGCCATTGATGTTATTCAGAAAAAGGACAGGGTTTGAATTTTTGCTATAATAATTGTATTATAATAATTTGTAATTTTAAGTTTCCTTATTTAGGATAAAAGAGGAGGATAATAAGTTCAAATATGGATTAGTTACATAAAAGTGGCTCATCACCATAAGTTGTGGATGACATTTTTAAAAATATATGCACTGTATATTAGTTGATTGGAGTGGAGACTGGGCGACTCCTAGGGGATTAGCGTCACAGATGAGACCCTGGAGCGAGCAACGCGAGTGAAGCGGCTCATCGGACGCCCCCTGGAAAGCGCCCAGTCGGAACGGAAATCAACCACACGTATTTGGTGAAGAGCCTTAAAAGTGTAGAGGGAGGAATTAATTATGAAAGAAGCTAAAGACTTTGTATTTTTCTGGGGAAAGCAAGATGTATTTTCTAACTTTTATTACTCACCATTTAAGCATCAAGGACAACTTTTTAAATGGAGTGAACAAGCTGTAATGTATCGTAAAGCTAAATTGTTCGGTGCTGATAAAATCGCACTACAAATTATAAGAGCGCAAACACCGGACGAATGTAAGAAGCTTGGACGCAGCAGACAAATTCCATTTGATAATAAAGTTTGGGAAGAAAATCGAGAAAAAGTATATTATGAAGTACTAGTTGACAAATTCTCAAATCCAAATTTAAAATCAATACTTACAAATACAGGTAGTAAAACGTTAGTAGAAGCTAGCCCATTCGATAAAATAAGGGGAATAGGTATCGACTGTAATCATCCAGATGCAACAAATCCATCTAAATGGAGGGGATTAAATTTGCTAGGTAAAGTTCTTGAAAAAGTTAGAAAGACTATAATTGAAACGGAATAAACTTTAAGTATAAAGAAGTCTACAAAAATCAAAGAAGTTTAAATATTCGTTTAATGGCTCGCTGTTAAATCGATATTCGAAAAGAGAAGAAGATATTTACTGTTTGCAATAGATGATTACATTGGATCAGTCAGAGATTGCTTAGTGTTTGAACAGATAAACACCCAAAAGAAATCATTGAGTGTAAAAAAGGTTATAGACAGAATGTGTCCTTTAACAAATATAAAGGAGTATAATTTTAATGAAGAATAATTTGTTTGGGTGTTTTTTTCTTATTGCAACTCTCTTTATTGAAATTTTATTTTTAAGTATACTAGCTTCAAGTCAAGGAAACCCAATCGTATATCTTGTTATGACTGTCTTAGTGACTATTATTGTTTTAATATTAATAAAACTAAAAAAGAGTGGTATTGCACTATTGCTTGCTTTATTGTTTATAATGTCACTTCCTTTTCCAGTTTTTCTAAAACATAAGGAAGAGATGAAACTAAAGCATGAAGAAAAGTATAACCAAACAGAAACTGTAGACACACATAACACAGATATAAAATAAAGATTAAAACACGCTCAAAAAAATTCATAAAATCCCATATTCATTGGGATGGCCCAGGTAAAGAAACCAAGTAGGGCAATCGGGCCAAGTAAGAAATTATAAACCTTGGTTGGCAAGATTTTCCCGAATAAGCTTTAAAAATCGCTATACATACTACCATAACACAGGTTCTTTTGGGAAATTAGATTAATTATAAAACCTTAAAGCGAGTACAAGTTGCAAAAAAGCACAGTACTCGTTTTCTCTTTTGATCGTTAGCTAGCTACATAAAATGTCTAAACTAATAAAGCAAGGCACTCATGAAAAAAGTAAGTACCTGATGAAAATCCCATTTTTCAGTCGAAAGGTTGATGTGGAAGGGTATAACTTTTAATATGATAATTTGTAAATACATGGTGAAAAGGAAAGTGTTACATATGCGAATAAAGTCCATTTCTTTACAAACTGATCATTTAAAAGCTTTGAAAGAATTTTATATTAATCAATTAGGGTTTCAATTGATAACTGAAAATGAAGAAACCTTTCAAATTCAAACCGGTACTAGTATTTTAGAGTTTACCGATAGAGATGCAGTAAGAAACCCCTTTTATCATTTTGCCTTTAATATTCCAGCGAACCAATTTAGAGAAGCGAAATCTTGGTTGAAGAACAAAGTCACGCTTTTAACAGAAGATGGAGAGGATGAGGCAAATTTTTCACATCTGCCAGCACATGCCATTTACTTTGAGGATCCAGCAGGTAATATTGTTGAATTTATAGCTCGTTATGGTATAAACGAGGAAAGTTCAGAGCCTTTTACTATTAATAGTATTTTAAACATTAGTGAAATTGGTCTTATAGTTGATGATGTGTTAAAGGCTGGAGAAGAATTAAGTAAAGCTCATATATTCGAAAGAGATAACCAACCATTAAATGGTGAATTCTTAAATTTTATGGGAATAAGAGAATTAGGAGTTTTTATAATCCTCGCACATCCCGGAAGAAGATGGATTTTTTCAGACAGATTTTCTACCATTTTTCCTATCAAGATTTCAGTCGATAACGGAAGAACAATAGTTGTCAATGATAAAGGTAATTTTATGATTAAAGAATGATTTTTTAATTTTTGGTTTCAGCCAATCGAAAATAAAATACGTCTTTGAAGCGGAAATTAAAAAACGGGGGAAGAATAAATTAAAGAATTGTTGGCACTAATCGAATAATTTCATCAATTTACAATGTCCTCATTTTGTATAAACATGTTGAAAAAAGAACATCTGTTTGGTAATATGAGAGTAAATAGTAAATGGGGGGAATATGATGAGTAATTGTAATCTTATACTTCGGAATGTAGTTGAAGATGATCTTCCTGTTTTTTTCAAGCATCAACAAAACCTTGAAGCAAACTATTTGGCTGCCTTTACTAGCAAGGACCCCAGCGATTGGGATAGCTTCATTTTACACTGGAACAAAATTCTTACAAATAAAGATATTATTAAGCAAACGATTATAGTCGAAAATAACGTAGTTGGACATGTTCTATGCTTTGAGCAGTTCGGAGAATCAGAAGTTAGCTACTGGATTGGAAATGAATATTGGGGAAAAGGGATCGCCACGAAAGCTTTACAGGAATTTCTAAAACATGTTACAATCCGTCCCCTTTATGCTCGTGCTGCTAAAGACAATGTAGGGTCTCTAAAAGTTTTAAAGAGATGTGGATTCACGATTACAGGCGAAGACATCGGTTTTTCTAATGCACGCAATAAAGACGTACAGGAGTTTATACTCACCCTCAATTAAAAATGAAAGTATGTTACTTTTTATTTAATAGAGGTATACGACGGTTACTAAGAGAATAGGGATGAAGAAGTAGCGAAAAGGCTGCTTCTTTTTAGTTTGTGGATAATTATTTATATTTTTCAGAAAAGTCTTGACACTATTTTCGCATATATTTATATTATATATAACCGAACAGTTATGTATGAAGTGAGGGATGATCATGCCAAATGTTTATCGAGCATTAGGGGATTCAACGCGACGCCATATTTTAAGTATGCTTAAACAAGGAAGTAAAACCCAAAAGGAGATAGTTGAAGCATTTGATATCTCTCAACCAGCAATTAAGAAGCATTTGAATATTTTATTGGAGGAAGGAATTATTTCAGAGAGCTTGAATGGGAGATATCGTATCTATTCAATAAATCTCGACACACTCCAAATTGCCTACCATGAAATGCTTCAATACATCGGAGAACTACTTGATGATCAACTCATAAGTCTAAAAAATTATGTTGAAAAAGGAGAGTTTCGAGATGAAGAAAAATGAAAATTCTGTAAAGAGAGAAATTGTTGTTAACGCATCTTTGAATAAAGTTTGGGATGCATTGACTAAGCCTGAGCATTTAAACCTTTGGTATACAAAAAATGCTGACATAGAATTTCGTATAGGCGGAAGAGGTTATATGAATCATGGCTGGGGGGCAACATCTGAGGGTATATTCACAGAAATAGATACAATGAAACGCTTTGTACTTCAGAGCATTGATGGGGATTTTACTACTATTACATCTTTAGAAGAAATTGGGGATGGTATTAAAGTGAGTATTGAATATCAGGCTTCTTTTATTGGTGAAATGAATCAATCTACAAAGGAAAATATGTTATTTGGCACAAGTCAATTTTTAGAAAATCTAAAAAGCGTTTATGAAACTGGCACGGATAATCGTTCAAAGTTTTGGAAAGCATGGATTGGTATTGCACACACAACAAACGAGGGTGAGAGAGGGACAAAAGTTTTACAGGTGAAGGGAGGTTCGGTAGCGGCAGCTGTTGGAATTAAACCTGAAGATATTATACTAGAAATAGATGGCGAAGCAATCGAAGGATATGAATCTTTCGAAAGAACATTGAATAATAAAAATGTTAATGGCAATGTTACGTTAACGATAGAAAGTAAAAATGAAAAATCACAGGTAAACTGTCTTGTAGATGCTTATCCTGTCCCTTATTAAATATTTAATTAAAATACGGGAATAGTAATTGCTTTCTTGGGTTCTTTTTTGAACGGCTAAAATAACTTTTGATATTATGGTTATAGGGGAAAAACAGAACAAGACGGTATCGAGGCAAACATTACTATAGGCTGTTGGTGGCGTAGGTGATCTAATTATACAGGAGGCAATTAGACGTTCAAAACCTAGTCGACAAGGTTACTGGTGATAGTGAGGTATAAGTGTATAGCTGGATGCTGGGCGGACGCTCAAAACGTTGGATAGGTTAAATTATGGGGTTAAGTCATACACATATTCAAAATATTAAAGATAATATCGTTGAGCAGATGATGGGGTAAGTGATAAGGGGCTAAATTGCCCCTTTTTATACATCGACGGTTTCGATATAAAACTCAGTTATCTCAGTTTTTTCAGCATTTGTTTTAGCTTCGCAAAAAAGTATTATTGGACTTTCTACACCGTCAAACCATAAATATACTTCTGTACTAAAACCGCTATTATCATTATATTTGTATACATTTATGTCCAATTCTTCATCGCTAGGTGGTAAAGTAAGAGTACCTTGCATTTGAAAAACTTCTTTTAAAAACTCCTCATTTTCATCGTTAATTTTATTCTCTTCTTTAAGTTTATCGTAACGAAGGTTTACTAGATCAACGAGTGTTTCTTTAGTTAAATGCATTACTTTTTCTTCTAAAGTCATTAATAATTGTCTCCTAAACTATGAAATATTTAATATCATATTATCATTAATGAGCTACATATTACTACAGTTGCCATACTTCCACAGGGAGTAAGAGATGTTAATTGAAAGGGAGGTCGGACAGGTGAGGTTTAAGTCATTTATAGCAAGATTAAAATTAATGTCTACGGAGGAATGTAGAATGATAGAAGATTATACAATTTTAATTATGAGTGGATTAGCAACTATTAGCCGAGTACCAGCACGACATAAAGATGTAGACTTAGCAACGTTGGGGCTAGACTCTTTTAATTCCTCTGATTCTAAAAAAAATTGTTCCACATCTTGGTCATATACTTGTTCTAATGTCATTTTCTTTTTTGGGAAAATGATTTAATCATTATCATTCTTAATAATTTCCCACATCTTCCGTAACTTCTGTAAATCTTCTTCACGGCTCTTTGATAATTCCTTCTAGCATTTTTAGGGGAGGGCTGCTAGAAAAAGCCTGGAACTCAGCTCCGTATTTTTCAGGTCGTAGAGGAGAGTTCGGCTATTTGATTTATCTTAAAAAAATTTCTCTGTGTCTTCAATTTTAGAAATAAGGTTAGGTATGTCTCTAAATGATAGGTTGTTTAGACAACTTTTCAAAAAGTACGTAGTCTCATTATTTCTTTTATTTAATCTGGAACCTAATCGTGCGTTAATAAAACCAGTCTCTTTAAGAATAGGGTTTTCATCCAAAAATTTTTCTATTTCGTTTGATTTAACCGTATATAGTTTTATATCTTCCATTTGATTAACATACTGACCAATTAAATACCCAACTATAGTTGTACCCTGTGTTATAACGGATGAAATAAAGAAATCACTTAATGGATTACCTTTTTCAACTGAGTATTCTTCTGATGTTAGATTTAATAATTTTATGTAAGAATCTGGATTGGGCAGTACGATTGTTACTCCCTCGAACTCTTCAAACTTCCCTAGTGAATCAATTTCGTCCTGAGTATAGTAAATCTTTTTATCATCTTTTGTAATACCTTCTACTCTAGTAGCAGAAACTTCAGGAGGTCGTAATGTATCAATATTAAATTTTTCACTAATTACTTCAGATATTGCCTCTTGAATACTTTTAACTATTAAAGGTCGGGAGGTGTTGTCCTTTAATAGCACCATTATTGAGGGAGGATTTTATTTATATTGTTAGAAATGATGAATTTGTAATAAACGGAAATAGAGCATTTTGTAAAATACATCCTCAAGAAGAATTATTTCATAGGCGAATAGTAGAATCAAGTTGAACACTTTAGAAAAATAAAAACATCGTACGCGA
>NZ_JARVRU010000226.1:0-12004 GCF_030209535.1 Lysinibacillus sp. fls2-241-R2A-57 | reverse complement strand
AAAAACCCTTTCATCGATCAATAATAAACCTATTTTTTCCTAATCAACACGCCTAATGTGAAATCTTTAAACTTGCTTTTAAAATATACTAATGTCCTAGCCTCTTTAAATAGATCGTTCATTTAATATAGTTGTATACAATTCTAATCTATCACTTCTCTCCTGCTTGCTTTAATATTTCTACTGGAAACCAGCTAACTTTCGAATCCGATTCATTCTTTACATATAGATAACCATTAATTTCAGTACCTAGCGATGAAAAAACAGTTCCCTTTAAATACATTCTTTTATCCCAATCTACAACGTATCCCTTTACTGGACTAAGTTGCGCTCGTGTATCCTCTGTTAGCTCATAACGCACGCCTTCTTTTCTTTTTATCGTTTCAGCTATTTTAATATCTGTACCTTGATATTCTACACAACTTTCTCCTACCTCTATATCAGCAGAACAATAAGAAAATACTTGTCCGTCATTTAAGAAAGAAATTTTGACCGCTTCTTTACTGACCTCATCATCTTTATGATAATAGTTTCCATAACGTTTAAAATCACTAATATGGTCACGATTAATATTAATATAAGTTGGATCGTTATAGAATGATGCACGAATTTTTATCGGTACTTCTTTAAATACTACTAAATCAGTTGCTTGTACCCGATATTGCCCCATCTGGTAGAATGTTTTGCCATCATATTTTTCAATGTCATACGTTTTAAAGAAGTTATTTCGCTTAACCACTAACGAATCAAACGTACCATTTGGATTTCTCTTATATACCTTGATGTCTTTTTTAAAGGTCATTTTTCCTGTTTGTCCTTTTACAACTTCGGCTCCATCATGCATCACTTTCGCATTTGATATTGTTGGATTAACTACTGCTAATACGAATGCTGCTAGTAACACAGTAAAAAATTTTTTCATTATTTTCCCCCCTCGCTCTTTATTATTCTCTTAAATCCAAACATAATTACTTAATAATGTAAATTAATTTACGTAATATTCCATTGTAAAACGAAGGGCTCATCACCTTAACGTGTGGTTGACTTCCGTTCCCTCTATGCGCTTTCCTGCGTGCCTTCAGTCGAAACGGAAGTCAACCTATATACAGGCATACATTCTTAACAAATGTCATCTACAATTTTTGGTGATAGTCATACAAAAGGATGTTTAAATGCAGCGTGTTTTCTCATCACCTTTTTTACATTTCCCAATAATCAGCCGAATTTGTTCTGCGGTAAAATTTATAAAAGGGTTCATTCGGGCGAGCATGTTCCTTATAGAGGCTAATAATTTGCTTTAAAAAACCTTCAATATGCTCAACTCCTACCCTTTTCGCAAACAGAGTACCCGCTTGAGCATTTACACCCATTGGTACTGCCCCTAAATAGACATCAAAGCTATCTTTTTGATAGACGAGCCCAATATCATCATACACCGCATTATAGCAGGCCGAGGCACAGCCATTTACGTTTATACGTAATCTTGTAGGTACAGATATTCCTTCTAATGAATGATATAGCTGTTCAGTAATCGGTGCCGCCTCCATCTTATCTCCATCGCAAAAATCACAGGCCTTCATCGCCACAATCGGTCCTTGCTTTGCCACATACAGGCCAGCGTCTTCTAGTTCCTCAATCGTATCTTCTACATCTTCTGTTGGAATTGATAGTAATATGCTATACGAGGCAGAGTATTTGATAGCACCAGTCTTCCCTACAACCTTTGCAATTGTTTGGAATTGTGCAGGAGTATAATGCTTATTTATAATACCGGGGCTTACTGCAAGACGAGTAAAATCGCCATTGTTATTTAACTTTTCAAAGGTTTTGTCCGGTATATTCGTATGGAATGCATTCATTGTTTAACGCTCCTTATAAAAAAAGGGGCTAGCGTTTTGCTAACCCCAAATTTTTTTCTAGTTTTCAAAGCTCTCAGGATAGAAGCCCTTAGCTAATATTTGAATAGCTTCTGCAGCACGAACCCCTTCTGACGCAGCAGAAAGTGGTAAGATTACAAAACGTTCATTTTTAACTGCTTCCATTTCTTTCAACGCTGGATCATGTTTTAAGAATTTTATTTTTTCTTCCGCCGTTTTTTCTCCGTAATCAACGACAACAACGACTTCTGGATTACGCTCTACTGCATCTTCTTTTGATACCGTAGTCCATCCTGATTCCACATCACCAAAAATATTTTTACCGCCAGCAATCGTCACAAGCTCATTCATAAAGTTTTGTCCAGTGGTTAAGACATCTTTATCACCACTGTCATAAACTAAAACGCGTAGACCTTTCTTATCTTGTGGTAATTTCGCACGAACTGCGTCTACATCCTTCGTCATTTGTTCAATTAAAGCTTCTCCGCGATCCTCGACACGAAAAATTTTTGCGATATTTCGTATATCTGTGAAAATATCTTTTAAAGTTGGTTTCGTCATATTTGAGGCTGTATGTAAATAAGTGTGTATCCCTAATGCCTCAAGCTCTTCCTGTGTACCAACACCTTTCTCCCCAAAGGCGCTTTTCCAACCTCCGTATATAAAGTCTGCTTCTGCATCAATAACCTGTTCCTTTGAAGGATACTGTTTAGCTAACACCGGCACTTTATCGTATGCAGCTTGTAGGGGCTCATAAATTTTGTCATCTAAGTACGCTGTCCCTACCATTGAATCTTCTAAGCCTAACGCTAACATAATTTCTGTTACATGCTGATTTAAGCTAATCGCTTTTTTTGGTGCTTCCTTATATATTTGTGTTGTTCCATTATTTTCAATCGTAATTTCTGTCGTTTCAGCTTGGGAAGGCTCTACCTTCTCACCTTGTGCTGCTGATTCTGGTTTGTCCTTTGTATTACACGCGCCAAGTATAGCGATTAACGCAATCGCAAAGACAAGCCACAAGCTTTTCCATTTCTTCATGTCCTCTTCTCCTTTGCTGTTAACTATATAGAAAGAAATCTTTTGACTCCTTTGCTACCTGAATGACACTCGCTGATTTAAGTTAAAAAGGGCATAAAAAAATCCCCTTGTTTCCAAGAGGTTAGCATAGTGAAAGAAAGGTTCTTCAACCTATTCACTATCCCCATCCTCGTGGTTTAAGTAAAAAATACACATTGGCAGGTATCCTGGCTTAGGTTCATCATCTATACACCTTCCCATAGCATGGCTACAGTGGTATCTCGTATAGACTCCCCATTTACAGTTGCGGGACAGCATCGGATTCGCACCGATTTCCCTTTTAAGCAAATAATAAAAGTCATTTGCACCAATAAGTCGTTATATTTTTTTGTTGTCAATGATATTGATAAACTAGCAAAAGAAATTTTTGGTCGCAATCTCACAAAAAATCCATAAAATCATAATCATGAATATATTAGCACTATTTCGACATAAATACTAACTATTTTACACGAAATCTTTTTCTAGTAATTCTGTTACAATGGTGAAAGATGAAAAATAGAAACGAGGATTTTTTTATGCATGTAACAATTGGTGTACTCGCTCACGTTGATGCAGGAAAAACTACATTTTCTGAGCAGTTACTATTTCATACAAAAAGTATTCAAGCCCGCGGACGAGTGGATCACCAGGATACATTTCTAGATAATCATGAGCTAGAGCGTCAGCGAGGTATTACAATTTTTGCAGAGCAAGGTCGTATGACGATTGGAAATGATACATATACGTTAATTGATACACCTGGGCACGTCGATTTTTCACCAGAAATGGAACGTGCTATTCGTGTTATGGATTATGCCATCATTGTTATAAGTGCCGTCGAAGGAGTGCAGGGTCATACCGAAACAGTGTGGCAACTTTTACGCCAATATCACGTCCCAACCTTCTTCTTTATCAACAAAATAGATCGTCAAGGTGCAAATGTAGAAGCCGTTATGACACAGCTTCAAAAGGATTGCTCTGAGGATGTTTTATTAATGGACGAACCGCTCCGTTCTGATTATGTTTCCAATCACATTATGGAGTGGCTTGCTGAACGTGATGAACAGCTTCTCGATGCTTTTCTTAATGAAACTTTGGATAGCTTTAGCTCCCTGACTCATTTGCAGGCGATGATTAAACAAGAAAAGGCCTTTTTATGTTTTACTGGCTCTGCTTTAAAAGATACTGGGATACAGGAATTACTAGCACAGCTCCCCCTACTTACAGAGACACATTTTAACGATAATGCAGCGTTTCAAGGTGAAGTCTTTAAAATTCGTCATGATGGACATCAACGCTTAACATTTTTAAAGGCATTACAAGGAACGTTGCACGTGCGGGATGAATTTTCGTTTGGAGATATGACAGAAAAAGTGACGGAGATTCGACTATATAATGGCAGCCGTTATGAAACTGTGCAGGAAGTTAAAGCTGGGGATATTTTTGCAGTCAAAGGGATTAGTCAAGCAAACATCGGCGATATCATTGGTCGTTCAAGCAACCCGCAGCCCTACGAGTTAGTACCAACGTTGCAGGCAAAAGTACAATATGAAGGCGATCAGCATATTAAAGAAGTTTTAAAAATTTTTCGCATGCTTGAAGCAGAGGAACCATCATTACGTGTACTATGGCATGAAAAATTCCAAGAAATTCATGTACATATTATGGGTGTCATCCAGCTCGAGGTTCTTGTCGAAGTACTCAACAACCGCTTCTCACTAAACGTTTCATTTGGCGAACCACAGATTTTATATATGGAATCAATTGCGACAACTGTAACAGGCTACGGTCATTTTGAACCATTAAAGCATTATGCGGAAGTACATTTATTGATGGAGCCAAATACACGTGGTACTGGCAATACATTTGTCAATGCATGCCATGCGGACGATTTATCGGTTGGGCACCAACGACTCATTGAAAAGCATTTATTCGAGCGCGATCATCATGGGCTGTTAACAGGTTTTCCCGTGACAGATATTCGCTTCACGCTTTTAACAGGACGTGCACATATTAAACATACTGAAGGTGGCGATTTCCGCGAGGCAACATTCCGTGCATTACGGCAAGGTCTTGAGCAAGCAGAAAATATATTACTAGAGCCCTATTACCGCTTTAAGCTCAAAGCCCCTAGTGATTTTATCGGCCGCATGATGACCGATATTCAGCAAGCTTCAGGTACATTTGCCGCACCTATCCTAACCGAAAATGATGCCATTTTAACTGGCCGTGCCCCTGTCGCAACATTTATGAGCTATAGCACAACCTTTGCCGCCTACACCAACGGAAAGGGCGTACTCTCCCTGCAATTTGATGGTTATGATACGTGCCATAATACGGAAGAGGTTATCACGCAAATCGGCTACGATAAAAATGCTGATCCTGAATATACATCCTCCAGTATTTTTTGTGCAAAAGGCAAGGGCTACTCAGTTCCATGGGAAGAAGCTGAGGCAGCGATGCATTGCATTAAATAATTCACATTAAAAAAACAGGACGTGATTGTTAGATCATTGTCCTGTTTTTTAGCGAGGATTTTATGTTAGCGTGTGGTTATTTGCTTTGGTTCCGCGGGTATTTCCCTGGTACGCGCGGGTATTCGCTCTGATTTCGCGGGTATTTCTCTGGTACGCGCGGGTATTCGCTCTGGTTCCGCGGGTATTTCCCTAGTACGCGCGGGTATTTGCTTTGGCTTCGCGGGTATTCGCCCTGATTTCGCGGATATTCTCCTGGTACGCGTGGGTACATCCTGTGTCAGTGATTCCTCTACTCCCCTATCAATGATCACAGTCTCTAAGCTCCCTCTAAGCGCTTCTTTAAATCTACACATCTACTTTTCCTCTATCATCAATTATTCTGCTATGTTACAATTTTTAACGAAACATTTTCAGTAAAATAAGTGAAGGACAGGAATTTTCAAGGATGTTTAAAATTTATTGGAAATGAATTTTTATTATATACATATCAATGTTACATGACTTTATCCTAAATCTTCTCAGTTGTTTTATAGGCTTCATGCTATTTATAACGTACGAAAATATCTTTAAAGTAGTCACTTAAAAAGAGATAGTAAAGGGGTGGATTCATATCGCAAAGTTTATTGATGACTTGGCCGGTGCAGTATACGATGTTATAAAGGTTGTATTAAAATGCCTGGGGTACTTAATTGCTGGTATGTTAATAGTTGCAATGCCAATTTACCTAATTGTGTGGGTAATTGGATTATTCCAGTGACTTTTATAGTCATAATTTCAAAAGTTTTTAACAAACGGGGAGCTTTAATTCAATAAGTATAGGACTTGTATGTATGATTGAATCTCATATATGCAAGTCCTTTTGTTATGCTTTAACACTTTCACACAATACGCTCCCTTAGTTCCACACATAGCAATCATAGACTACCTTCTTCTAAATCATTCTCAATCCTCACAGGCTTTGTAAGAGGCTCTAGGAGATCGCAATAGTTACTTATGTAGGCTATCTCAAAGTTGAAACTATTTAGATCTCATCGTCTCGCCAGCTGTAAAGATTAATCTTCTTCAATACACATTTACCATTTATCTACCAACAAAAATTTTGATATGTTATGATTCTTTACAGATAGAATTTTTCACTTTGTTAAGAAAAGAACAATTGGAGGAAACAATGAATTATATAAAATCTTTACGACAATATGTTGGAACAAGTCCTATTATTGCACCAGGTTCCGCAATCATTGTTTTGAACGAAAAGAATGAAATACTTTTGCAATTACGTTCAGATACAAATGATTGGGGGCTTCCAGGTGGTGGAATGGAAATTGGAGATAGTTTTGAAGAAACTGCTCAAAAAGAGTTGTATGAGGAAACAGGCTTAATCGCCCAAGAATTGAAATTGCTTGGCTTAGCTTCAGGGAGAGAGTTATATTATAAATTTCCACATGGGGATGAAATTTATAATGCTACGGCAATTTTTAAAGCAATTGCTGTAAAAGGCATTATTACACAAAATGAGGAAAGTAAAAATTTAGAATATTTCCCTTTGGACAAACTCCCAAATTTAAATTATACGACATTGAAATTACTAGAAAAGGTTGGTTATATTTCAACTAATTAGATATGGGGCTATAATCAATCACTCCTTACCCCGCTTCACACAGCAATTAAGAGGCTTGTGCGTAAAATTACACACAGAGCCTTTTCGTTATGCATTCATAAAAGCTCCCATAGCTTCATAAATGGCTCTAGCAATGAAATTAGATAGCTTGTGTGAATGATTCTTAGTAAACATACAGCAAAGCCCCATGAATCAATCGTTTCTCTTTGAATTGTTTCCTTGCATTCTTTGATAATCTTGTAGCAAAAACTCTTTTTCAGTCCTAAGATCCCCATTAATTATACACTCCTGACAATTCTTTCGATTTCCAGGCAATGATAGTTAGCTTTAAGTCTTCTCGTTGTTGCTTTGTCAACGAGTTAAGGTTTAATTGCGTTCTGCCTAAATGTTTCCCCTGTGCTTTGGCAACCGCAAGAAGTTGTAGCATTTTCTTGCGCTCGTATTCAGCTCCATAAGCCACCAGGAAAGGAATTGGCCTACCATTAGTTACAGCATGCAACCATGTAAAAAGGCATTCGTCTTTAAATCGAGGTGATTTTGTGAAAAAATGGTTACGTTTTTTGTAGCAATTGGATTATTGTTTTCAGGGTGTACTTTACTAATTAATAGCCTACTCCCAAATGAATATGAAGTACTCGAAAGTAATTGGGACATTTATTTACCTAAAGCAGATGAGAAAAAAAATTTACTAACAACAGACGCTAGTTTTCAAGGTGATGGGGAATGGTTTGCATTATTCGATTATTCAAAACCGATTGATTTTAGTAATACAGGCTTAATAAAACTTACTTCCAATGAAATATCTGATGCAAATAATAAAATAGCGCAATTCATAAAAAAAACAATTGATATTCGTCAAAATTCTAAAGAAATTGTTGATATTTTTAATCAATATGATGTTGAAGCAGAAGTTGGGGACTATTATTACTATGGTGAACACCATAATGGAAATGATTTCATTATTTTATTATATAAATCCGAATTACATCAGTTATATAAATATGAATGGCACCAATAATGAAACTACCTTTCAACAATAACCCATCACACAACAACCATAGGGCTTGTGCATAAAATTACACACAAGTCCTATTTTTATATTAACCGCTCCTGTAGCAAATAATTAGAAAACCTTGTGTAAATGAATCCCCTACTTCATTCTAAACGCGCACAGGTGCTACTGTCACTTGCAACAATTGCAGATGCGAATTTACCATTAAACTACCAACTAATGCTCTGCTATGTTATGATTCCTTTGTGGATATAATTTACAGTGTGTTAAGTAAAGGGAATAACGCGGAGTAATTATGAACCTTAAAGGTGTATTGATTTATATGTTTTTTGCATAGGAACTTCCTTGGTTTAGGCTTACGCAAACTTAGAATGTTAATTGCTACGAGAAGTAAGTAAACGTACGCAGTTTTCAGTATTTCAATTCAATCGTGAAATAATGCTAAGAAAGGTTTGACTAAAAATTATGAAAACAAGAGACTATTTTTTAATTCCTGTTTTTTTGGTTGCTGTGTTAGCCATTATTATTAGTTTACTAATGGGCGTTCAATATGTAGCTAGTCTTGTTCTAGATTTTAAATTCACAAGCATATATAGCTCGATTTTTTTATCAATTGGAATCATCATTGGTTTTATTCTTTTAATACCAATAAGCATTGTATTAGAATCATTTGCCCTCCATATAGGTATGAAAAATAAGGGAATCTATTTTTTGATTCAAATTATTCAATTTACCTTGTTTCTCTTTTATATGGATTTAATGGTATCTAATTTTTTACTTGTACAATTTAGTGATATTGCTAATAAATTCATCTACTTCACTATTACCTATGGATTCGTTTATATATTTGCAAAAATAGGTGATTTGATAAAAAAATCTGATGAAGCGATTCAACAAGTGCAATAAAAGGTGCAATTTTGTATCTTTCAACTCCCGAAACAGGAATGAACAACATATCCATCAAAATAGGACTTGTGCGTATGATTTAACTCATGTGCACAAGTCCTTTTGTTTTTCCCCCACAATCGCTTTGCATATCAGTGAATACTACTTCCTAAAAAGACGTGTTCGTTTGGAAATTTCAAGCTCGTTTTTCTAGTTTTATAACCTACTAAGGAATATATTACAACCTCGGCGCTTTTCGGAAGTTAGTTGCTTGTTCAAATGCAAATGCGAGTTTTATTAGAACATCCTCACTAAATGCAGTTCCTGCGAAAGTTATGCCAAACGGTCTGCCATTATCCATATACCCTGCTGGAACGGCAATAGAGGGATAACCAGCTTTTGCACTAATTGTTGAACCTATATATGATGGAAAGATAATCGCATCTAATTCATATTTTTTTAATGTAAAATCAATTCCTTGATCTTGAGCAAAATACAAATCTTCTATTTTTGCATGTAAATATTCAGGATTTCTTAAAGTATTTGATAAACTCTCTCTCAATTCCAATTTATCTTGGCCATATTTCAAACACTTTTCTTTGGAACGTTCGTTGAATTGAATTAGCTCAGAGATAGAATGTACAGGCAAATGAGATGGTAGATTTATAAGGAAATTATCTAAACTATGTTTTAATTCATATCGCCCCACACCCCATTTCCAATCTCTATGAAAAGAAGGGATTTCGATATCTTCAATAATAATGGCTCCTTGCTCTCTTAAAACCTGAATTGCATTATTAAAAAGTGTTTCATCATACTCCTCTGACTCATAGTACTCTTTTAAGGCGTAATTATACACACCAATTCTAGCACCATTCAAACCTGTAGCATCTAAAAATTTTGTATAATCTTGGTGTATTTTTCTTTCACTTTTATATGTAGCAACGTCATCTTGATCTACTCCTGTTAATACGCCCAATAAAATAGCTGCATCTGTCACTGTTCTTGCAAATGGTCCAGCTGTGTCTTGAGAATATGTAAATGGAATAATGCCTCGTCGGCTAATTAGTCCAACAGTCGGTTTTATGCCGACTACTGAATTTAGAGTAGCAGGACTTAGAATCGATGCGTCTGTCTCCGTTCCAATTGATAAAACAGAAAAATTCGATGCTACTGCGACTGCGGATCCAGAACTAGATCCACCCACAAAAAGATCTGGATCACCATAAGGATTTAGTGTTTGCCCACCACGAGAACTATACCCCGCCCACATCGTACTCGACATTGCGTTTGCGAATTCAGTCATATTTGTTTTCCCTAAAATAACTGCCCCTGCTTCGCGTAGCTTTTTTACTAAAAACGCATCCTGCTTCGCTAGATAATTTTCTAATGCCATAGCACCTGCACTAGTATGCATAAAATCTTTCGTTTCAATATTGTCTTTTAAAACAACCGGAATTCCGTGTAAAGGCCCTCTTGCACCTTTAGTTACTCTTTCTTCATCTAACGCTTCAGCAATAAATATCGCTTCAGGATTAATTTCAAGCATAGAATTAATTTTTCGTCCATCTTGATCATATTTAGCGATTCTGTGCAAATAATACATCGTTAATTCTTTAGATGTTATTTCTCCCTGTTCCATAGCTACTTGAATATCTTGTACTGACAATTCTTCTCTGAAAAAGCTATTAAAATTTATCCCCATTGAAAATTCCTCACATTACCATTTTAAAAATATTATAACAAAAATAACAGATTAAAAAACATATAATAATGTTCCAAATAATTACATTAACCAAAAAAAATTCATATTTGGCTTATAAAAATTAAAAATATGATTAAACCAACAATACCAATAATAGAACTAGTTTTTACTTGTGCAATTTCTTTCTCGGTAACATCTCCTTTAAAATTTTTGCGTTTCTGCCCTTCAATTGCATCCTTATTTTTAAAATATCGAAATAGCGTTACTTGTCCGTTTAAAATTGCTTTCTCTGGTTTGAAGAATTGCCAAATAAATATTGCATATAAAGGACTAAATAATACGATAAATGTTAATATTTACACCCCCTCCCTTAAATACTTTTCGGCTCAATTTTCTTTAATCCTATGTTTATTCTATTCTATAAATACTCCTAAACACCTTGTATGTTTCGAATCCTTTCTTTGGAGATTCCACCTAATATTTTTGCATAAATCGGTCATTTCAATTTGTTTCAGATTATCCAATTAACTACCAAATCATTATCTACTGTGCTACACTTTCTTTACAGATAAAATTTTCAGTTAGTTTTTAGAAAAAGACGGGATGTGGATCATAAAAGATGCTTTTGGAGTGTCTTAATGTGCATATATCGCGTGACTTTATATATTAAATATTTTCAAAAAGTCAGTCAAGCAAGAAGAATGCATAAATAATCTGGAGCTATTATCCTAGCAATAACACATTAATCTAAGGCATATACATCTGAATTCAAGTTACACATGTCATTGTAACTAGCTTAGACATAACCTATTTTTAGGGGAATATTCCCCATTAATAGAGAAGGTTTGAGAGGTGACTGAAATTGAATAATATTAATATCGAACTAGGAACTTTAGTACTTTTTCTAGTTGTGCAACTTTTAATAATTAGTATTTTTGAATTTGTAATTAGAAAGTTGCTAGGTGTTGAGAGAAAGAAATGGTTTTCTTATGATTACATTAATGAAAGACATAAAAAACTAGATAGGTTTGTACGAATAATGTATATGATTCTAATAGTAATCAGTTCGTATTATATGAGTAATAATGATACTGTTGGAATTGCTTTCTATTTTAAGCCATGGTTTATCATTATTGCCTTTTTAGTATCCTCTGAAATGTTACGAGCATTTATGGAATGGAAATACGCGGAAAATAAAAAAGATGTTGTTGCTACTATTGCAGAAATGATGTTTATGATTAGCATAATATTAATTACGATAAAAACTGATTTTTTCGGCTTATTTAATAGTTAATTCAAGCGTGTTGATTAGGAAAAATAGGTTTATTATTGATCGATGAAAGGGTTTTTCTTGTTGCTATTTTGTGT